>NZ_DELU01000026.1:58723-190682 GCF_002352785.1 Marinobacter sp. UBA2688 | reverse complement strand
GAGTGGCTGGCGCATCGTATCGGTAGCCGTGATCGTCGGTGAGTTCGCCCGCCGTATTCTGTACGCTTAACAGGTCGGCGATCATTTCGGGGTTCTGCAGCCAGGCTATGCCGCTAAGGCCCGGCGCGGGGTTGTTCGGAGCCGCGCCATCCGGGCCGCTGAGCGCACTGCTTCGGCTCAGAACCGCGTTACCGGTGCCGGGTTCCCACGTTTGCACGCAAGCCCGACGCCCGGCCTCGATGATTGGCCGGTAACCCGTGCAGCGGCAAAGGTTGCCGGACAGCGCCTCCAATAAGGCGTCGTCGTCGGGTACGGAACCGTTCGCTGCGCTTTCTGTATGCAGGGCAAACAGCGACATGATGATGCCTGGTGTGCAGAAGCCGCACTGGGCTCCGTGACACTCCACCATCTCCTTCTGTACCGGGTGAGCTGGCTCCTGGGTTAGCGCGTCGACGGTCACCAGATGTTTGCCATGCAGGCTTCCGACGAGCGCGATGCAGCTGTTCACGCTGTCGTAGCGGAGTTGCCCGGACTGCTCAGGGTCGGGCGATCCGATCACCACGGTGCAAGCCCCGCAGTCACCCGATGCGCAGCCTTCCTTGGTGCCTGTCAGTCGCTTCCTGGTGCGCAGCCAGTCGAGGATGCTTAGATTCGGGTCGACTTGGTTGAGTTTTTGTAGTTGGCCGTTCAAGTAGAATCTGATCACAAATTTTCCCGCTCTTCTGCACTTGCGCCTGTCTCTTTCTGCTTTTCTCTTTGTTTAAGACTGAGCATCAGAGTCATTGGCGTAAGCCCTTGATTGATTTCAGTAGTTGCACAGGCGATGCCGCATCACGGATGCCAAAAGTCACATGGGCCCGTTATTCTTTTTACAATTTCCTGACCAAATAGTCCAGTTTTTTGTGTAAAGACTATTCCTTTGATTGCCGCACAGAGATCGGCTATCGTCGGAGCCTCGACGTTCCAACCTGAAGCTACTCGACACCATGACCCGTCAAATCGAACCAGACTCCCCCGAAACGAAGCGAACAACGTCATCAGGCAGCAAGCGCAAGAAAGTGCGTCCGGGCCGAATCCGTGAGCGCAATCGTGAGCGTATTCTGATGGCCGCGGAAAAGGAGTTTTCCCAGAACGGCTTCGGGGCAACCACCGTTCAGAAGATTGCGGACAGGGCGGGGCTGCCGAAATCCAACGTGCTTTACTATTTCAGCAATAAAAAACGCATCTACTACGCGTTGATGGATGACATCATGGGGCGGTGGAATGAGATGTTCTCGAAGATACAGCCAGAAGATGACCCCGCCACGACCCTGGCCAGTTTTATTCACGCCAAGGTAGAGCTATCCAGGACCCACCCCCTGGCATCGCGCCTGTTTGCGCTGGAAATTATTCAGGGGGCGCCGGTCCTCAAGGACCATCTGTCTACGACCATGCGGGAGTGGGTGCAGGCGCGAGCGGGTGTGATTCAGCAGTGGATCGACGCGGGGCGAATGGCGCCCGTTGATCCGGTGCAACTCATCCTCCTGATCTGGTCATCCACGCAACACTACGCTGACTTCCAGGTCCAGATCCTCGCGATTGAGGACAAGAGCGAATACACCGAAAGTGACTTTCAGCACGCTGCGGATTTCCTGACGTCTGTCATCCTGCGCGGTTGTGGCCTCGCCGAGCCTTAAAGCCTGACTCCGGAATGCCTGGCATACCGCCCGTCGTATGCCTTCGATGGGGTTCGGTCTTGAAAATTTCCTGACTTATTGGTCAGTTTTTTATTGACCAGGCTACCAATCCTGTTTAAATTTCCCTGAGACACGCAATCCAATCGTCGCCAACAATACCAATGCGACAACAAGACTGACGAGAGTGACCATGTCCCAACGCAAAGCCTACCGTGCCTCTGTTTTCCACTGCATCGCCGACCCGGGCGTGGTGGGTGCGGAACGTTCCTACGAGTATTTTGAAGATGGCCTGTTAATGGTCGAGGACGGCATGGTCGTCGAGATAGGCATGGCGGAGAGCCTGTTGCCGTCACTGTCTCCTGAGGTCGAGGTCGTCCACTATGAGAATGCCCTGATAACCCCGGGCTTCGTCGATACTCATATCCATTATCCGCAGGTGGGAATCATCGGCTCCTATGGCGCCCAGTTGCTGGACTGGCTGGAAACCTACACCTTTCCCTGCGAGGGACAGTTTGATGATTCCCGGCACGCTCATGCCCAGGCCGATATCTTCCTCCGTGAACTGTTGAGAAACGGGACAACGACGGCCCTGGTCTTCGGAACCGTCCATAAGCAGTCGGTGGATGCCTTTTTCGAGCATGCCTCCAAGCTGAACCTGCGGATGATTGCGGGCAAGGTGCTGATGGACCGTTGCGCGCCTGACTATTTGGTGGATACAGCGGAATCCGGCTATGCAGACAGCAAGGAGCTAATTGAGCGTTGGCATGGAAAGGGCCGTTTGTCCTATGCGGTGACGCCCCGATTTGCGCCGACGAGCTCCGATGAGCAACTCGAGCTGGCAGGTAAGCTCTTCAAGGAATTCCCGGGCTTGTACATGCACACCCACATTTCCGAGAACCGACAGGAGATTGAGTGGGTCAAAGAGCTGTTTCCTGAGCGGGATGGTTACCTTGATGTATACGACCACCATGGCCTGATTGGTGAACGGTCAGTGTTTGCTCACGGTGTTCACCTGCATGACGACGAGTGCAGGCGTCTGGGCGATACTGGCTCAGCGGTTGCCTTTTGCCCGACGTCGAACCTTTTCCTTGGCAGTGGTTTGCTCGACCTGGCGCGCCTGGAGTCGCATGGAGTGCGCGTTGGCCTGGGCACGGATGTAGGGGCGGGTACCAGTTTTTCCCAGCTTCAAAGCCTTAACGAGGCGTACAAGGTGCTGCAACTGCAGGGGCAGAAACTGGATCCTTTTAAAGCCTTTTACCTCGCGACGCTGGGCGGAGCCCGGTCCCTCTACCTTGATGACAGGATTGGCAGCCTGAAGGCCGGGAAAGAGGCGGACTTTGTTGTGCTGGATTATGAGGCCACGCCGCTGATCAGTTACCGCCTGAAGCATTCCAAAAGCCTGGAGGAAACGCTGTTTGCCCTCATGATTCTTGGCGATGATCGCGTGGTGAAGGAAACCTTCAGCGCAGGCCTGTCCGTTCACCGCCGATAGCGTGCCACTGGCGGGCTGCCCGTTACCACGAATGGGCATGCCCACCCTCGGTCCAGAACCTTTCTGCCCTACCTCTTCGGGTCCTTCTTTTTTCTTGTGCACAATCGTTATAAGAATTTTGTTGCAATTGTTGTATACAAAAGCATAATCGGAATTGTTATTCTTGACCGACAAGTCAGGAAATATCGATATGGGCAAATCAGCCATCACCTGCCTCAAGGGCTCTGCTCTGGGTGATAGAAAACAACAATGATGAGGAATACCTTGTGGAAAACATCGATCAGCAGAAGCGCTCGCTCGGAGCGTCAGCGAGAACGGACTGGCTCGAGCGCATTTTCAAGCTCCGCCAACATGGAAGCTCAGTCAAAATTGAGCTGATGGCAGGTCTGACCACGTTCGTCACAATGGCCTACATTATCTTCGTTAATCCCAATGTTATGGCTGCGGCCGGCCTTGATCATGGTGCTGCGTTCGTCGCCACCTGTCTGGGGGCGGCACTTGGCTGCCTGCTCATGGGGTTTTACGCCAACTGGCCGGTGGGACTGGCGCCGGGCATGGGGCTCAACGCGTTTTTTACCTACACCGTCGTTGGCGAAATGGGCTATACCTGGCAGGTTGCCCTCGGCGCGGTCTTCCTCTCCGGCATCCTGTTTATGATTATGAGCCTCTCGCGAATCCGGGAATGGCTACTGAACAGCATTCCGATGAGCCTGCGTTTTGCCATGGGGGCAGGGGTTGGTCTGTTTCTCGGGCTCATTGGCCTGAAGACGGCGGGCATTGTCGTCGACAGCCCCGCGACGCTGGTGACGATGGGGTCTTTTGGTGAGCCTTCTACACTGCTGGCCGCCATCTGCTTTTTGCTGATCGCGGTGCTTAGCCACCGCAACGTGTTCGGCGCCATCCTGCTGAGCATGCTCGTGGTAACGGCGATTGGTTGGAGCATGGGGCTTGTGGAGTATGGCGGGGTTGTGTCGCTCCCTCCCAGCCTGGCGCCAACCTGGCTGGCGATGGACATAGCGGGCGCGTTGAATGTGGGAATGATCAGCGTTGTGCTCGCGTTTCTCTTCGTGAACATGTTCGACACCGCGGGAACACTGATGGGGGTGGCTCATCGTGCAAACCTGGTTGACGAGAACGGCAAGATAGAAAACCTTTCCAAATCCCTTAAAGCGGACAGTACATCCAGTGTCCTGGGCTCATTTGTGGGTTGCCCGCCGGTAACCAGCTACGTTGAAAGCGCTTCAGGCGTAGCCGCGGGTGGTCGCACTGGTCTGACGGCCGTCACTGTCGGCGTGCTATTCCTGCTAGCAACCTTCTTTGCACCTCTTGCGGGAATGATCCCGGCCTACGCGACCTCAGGCGCACTGATATACGTCGCTATGCTGATGATGAGTGGAATGGCCCACATCGACTGGAAGGACATCACCGACACCATTCCGGCCATCATTACTGTGGTGATGATGCCGCTGACCTTCTCCATCGCCAATGGCATTGCGCTGGGCTTCGTTACCTATGCCACGTTGAAGCTGCTTACCGGGCAGAGGAAGAAAGTATCCGTCAGCCTGTATGTTCTCTGTGTCATCTTCATCGCCAAGTTCGCCTTCCTGTGATCAAGGCACACGGTTGACCCGAACCCGAGGTTTTACCCCAAAACAACAAAACGAGAGGTAGTAAAAATGAAACTGTTGCAAAAAATCCTGCTGGCGGCGTGCGTTTTCACCGCGTTTGTTCCGGTTGTTCACGCTGAAAAGTTCTTCGGCAGTTCCAGTGTGTCGCTGCTTTATAGCGATGACTATGAAATCTTTGGCTCTCAAAAAGAGTCCGCGACCGTGTTTACCTTTGAAAACGTGACCGCCCACAACTGGGGGGATACGTTCTTCTTCATTGACCGCTATCAGGTTCAGGGGGATTCCGGTAACGCTGACTCCACCTATGGGGAGTTCGCGCCCCGGTTGAGCCTGAGTTGGCTAAGCGGCCAGGATCTGGGCTTCGGGCCGGTTAATGACGTCTACCTGGCAACCCAGTATGAGTTCGATGGTGGGGTAGAGGCGAACAACCACATGTACGGTCTTGGATTGGGCTGGGACATCCCTGGATTCCAATACTTCAACACCAATGCCTACTATGTTGAAAACAACACCGCGCTCGACACGCCGGACGACTGGCAGCTGACCGTAACATGGGGGGTGCCGTTCGAACTGGGCAGCGCGGCGTTTCTCTTTGACGGTTTTATCGACTATTCATCGGGGGTAAGCGGTGCTCAGAGTGCGGACTTGCACATCAACCCGCAGTTCAAACTCGACCTTGGTCATTTCACGGGAGAGGCTGGCGTGTTGTATGCCGGTATAGAGTACTCGTACTGGCGTAATAAATTCGGTAGCCCAAACATAGATACGGAGAACGCTGTTAGCGCACTGGTCAAGTTCCACTTCTGACCCGCGCTATCATCATCGGATCCATTGGGCCGCTGGTTTCAGCGGTCCAGCTGCCATCACATGACAGGAGAACTTTATGGGACGCCTTACCACACACGTACTGGATACTTCGCTGGGACGCCCCGGACAGGGTATTCGTATCGAGGTTTACCGACTGGAGGGTGAATCGCGCACCTTGCTGAAAGAAGTCACCACTAATGATGATGGCCGTTGCGATGCCCCGATACTTGAAGGTGAGGCCTTTACCGAGGGCCAGTTCGAGCTGGTCTTTCACGCTGGAGACTACCTCCGGCGCCAGGGCGTAGAGGCTGACGAACCGCGCTTTCTCGATGTTATCCCATTGCGTTTCGGCGTGGCTGACGCCTCCCAGCACTTTCATGTGCCCCTCCTGCTTTCTCCCTACAGCTACTCCACCTACCGCGGTAGCTGAGTCGAGATGGTCAGTCATCAATACAATAGTGCGAACAAGAGAACAGGTTAATGGAAGCTTACATTCTGGATTTTGTGAATTTCATGTTGCGGTGGCTGCATGTGATTGCGGCGATTGCGTGGATTGGTGAGTCAATCTACTTCGTGATGCTGGATAACAGCCTCAAGCCGCCACAGGCCGAAAACTGCAAAAAGAAGGGGGTTTTTGGTGAGATGTGGGCTGTGCATGGGGGCGGTTTCTATCACAACCAAAAGTACGCCACCAGTCCGGGTACCTTGCCTGCCGACCTGCATTGGTCGTTCTGGAAATCGTACACCACCTGGCTGTCGGGTTTCGCGCTGTTCGTTATTCTCTACATGGTCAACCCAGGCTTCTACCTGGTGAACACCAATAGCAGTTGGCAGTGGGCTGCTGAGTTAAGTGGATGGCAGGCCAACGTTGCGGCGGTGCTTTTCCTGGTATTCGGGTGGGTTGTATACAATGAGCTGTGCAAGCGCATAAGCCCGAACATGGAGCGGGACGGCATCCTGAGTATTGCGGTTGGGGTGCTGCTTGTCATAGTTGCCTATGTAAGCACTCAGTTGTTTGCTGGCCGTGCTGCGTTCCTTCTGACCGGTGCTGTCATGGCGACAGCCATGTCCGCGAACGTTTTCTTCTGGATCATTCCGGGCCAGCGCCGCATGGTCGATGCCATGAAGGCGGGCGAGGAGCCCAATCCGATTGATGGCAAGCGCGGTAAACAACGCTCTGTCCACAATACCTACTTCACGCTTCCCGTCGTTCTGTTGATGATCAGTAATCACTACGCCTTCGCCTATACAGAGGCTCAGGCATGGTTGGTCATGTCGCTGCTCATATTTGCCGGCGCCGTTATCCGCCAGTTCTTTGTACTGATGCACGCGGGCAAAACCCAGCCTTCCTACCTTCTGGCCGGTGGTGTGCTGATCCTGCTGACGTTCTGGGTGGCCGCTCCCACGGGAGAGTCCCAGGTGGCAACGGCTCAGGCAAACGCCGAGCCCAATACGACGACGCATGAGACAAGTGAATCCCCCCTTGCTGCCAACGTGGGCGCGACCATTGAGCAACACTGTGCGGGATGCCATTCGAAGCAACCTGAGAACCCGGCGTTTTCGGCTCCGCCGGCGGGATTTGCGTTTGATGCGGTCGATCAGATCCTCAGCCATCAGGCCAAGATCCAGGAGGTTGTGGCGAACGGATACATGCCGTTGGGCAACGCCACGAACATGACCGAAGAAGAACGCGAAATCATCAAGAACTGGGGTGAATGAGTGTTGCGTTCAAGTTGGATACAATATAGTATACTTAAGTATACAATGCATATTGAAGGCGAGCTGGTACCAACGGCCTGCCAAACGGATTGGAAGAAGGAAGTTGCTTGATGAATCCGGCTAATCCAGACCATTACCCCCGAGACCTGATTGGTTACGGTTCTGAGCCTCCCCATGCAAATTGGCCTGGCCGGGCACGTATTGCCGTGCAGTTCGTTCTCAATTACGAGGAAGGTGCGGAGAACTGCGTCCTGCATGGCGATACGCATTCGGAGCAGTTCTTGTCCGAAATCGCCGGGGCTGAGGCCTACCCAAGCCGGCACATGAGCATGGAGTCAATCTATGAGTACGGCTCGCGGGCAGGGGTATGGCGGGTACTGAAGGAGTTTCAGCGCCGCGGCATGCCGCTGACGGTATTTGGCGTGGCGATGGCCCTTGAGCGGCACCCCGAGCTTGCCCATGCGTTTAAAGAGCTGGGGCACGAGGTTGCCTGTCACGGTTGGCGCTGGATTCACTACCAGAATATTCCGGAAGGTATAGAGCGCGCGCACATGCGCCGGGCCATCGAGATCTTCGAGGCTTTATACGGCGAGAAACCGGCAGGGTGGTATACCGGTCGCGACAGCGAGAACACGCGCCGTCTGGTGCTGGACGAAGGCAGCTTTCTCTACGACAGCGATTACTACGGGGACGATCTGCCGTTCTGGACCCGTCAGTACGACAGTGAGGGCGAAATGCACAACCACCTGGTAGTGCCTTATGCCCTGGACACCAATGACATGCGCTTCGCTTCAGCGCAAGGCTTCGGCACCGGAGAGGACTTTTACCAGTATTTACGGGATGCCTTCGACGTGCTTTATGCCGAGGGTGAGGACGCGCCAAAAATGCTGTCTGTTGGTCTCCACTGTCGGCTGGTTGGCCGGCCGGGGCGCTTTCGGGCCCTGCAACGGTTCCTCGATCACATAGAAGCCCATGATCGTGTCTGGGTTACGAGACGTGTGGATATTGCTCGCCATTGGGCCGAGCACCACCACCCGCTCTCATCCAAGGAGCAGCAATGAGCAATCGATCTGTGAACAAACCTACGTATTACGCTCCCGCTGGCGGGCATCCACCTCAGACCCAGTTGTTGTCTGATCGTGCGGTTTTTACCGAAGCCTACGCCATCATTCCCAGGGGCGTGATGCGGGATATCGTCGCCAGTGCCTTGCCGCATTGGGAAAAAACCCGGCTTTGGGTGCTTTCACGCCCGCTGTCTGGATTCGCCGAAACGTTCTCCCAGTACATCATGGAAGTGTCCCCTGGGGGCGGCAGCTCGCGACCAGAGCTGGACGCTTGCGCGGAAGGGGTTCTGTTTGTGGTTGAAGGCGAGATGACCCTGACCATTGCCGGCCAACAACACCGGATGCAAGAGGGCGGCTATGCCTTTATCCCGCCGGGTGCGTCCTGGCAGTTGTTCAACGAGAGCGATGCGCCGCTGCGTTTTCACTGGGTGCGAAAAGCCTACGAGCATGTCGACGGTATTGATGTGCCTGAGGCCTTTGTCACCAACGAGACGGACATAACGCCCACCGAGATGCCGGGAACTGAGGGTCGCTGGACGACAACACGTTTTGTTGATCCGCAGGACATTCGCCATGACATGCACGTCAACATTGTCAATTTCCAGCCCGGCGGAGTCATTCCATTTGCCGAGACCCACGTGATGGAACATGGCCTTTACGTGCTGGAAGGGAAGGCGGTTTATCACCTCAACCAGGATTGGGTTGAAGTGGAGGCGGGTGACTACATGTGGCTTCGCGCCTTCTGCCCGCAAGCATGCTATGCCGGTGGGCCGGGACCTTTCCGATACCTGCTTTACAAGGATGTGAACCGGCACATGAAACTCAGCGGATTCGGTTCGCGCTGAGCTGAGACGAGGACATTTTTATGCTGGAACTCAAAGCACAACCGCTGAGCCAGGAGGCATTCGCCGAGTTCGGGGATGTTATTGACCGGCGCACGGCTGACTCCTTTCCCATCAATGCGGGGCGCACCCAGCGCCACCATGATCTGGCGAAAGTGGAGCTGCTCGGTGATGAGGCACGGGTTCTGGTGAGTATTTTTGTCAGCCAGCCGGTGACGTTACCGCTGGAGCTGTCGTTCCTGGAGCGCCACCCGCAAGGCAGCCAGGCTTTTATGCCCCTGCACGAGGAGCGATTCCTGGTTGTTGTCGCACCCCCAGGCGACACGATCAACCCTGATGAAGTTCGCGCCTTTGTCACCGATGGTTTCCAGGGAGTGAATTACCGCGCGGGTACCTGGCACGCCGTGCAGTCGGTGTTGGATCGGGAAGGCGAATTCCTGGTTATCGATCGCGGCGGCTCGGGGAACAACTGCGACGAGTACGGAATGGAGGTGCGTGTGCTCCTCGACCTATCTGACTGATCTACCGGCTGAATTTCCATTCAACCTTTACCGACGGTGCTCCTAAGTTTCAAGCGCCGGGACGAGCTTCGCCTCGAATACAAGAACAATCTTACTTCGGAGGAAACACCATGACTCGCATGACCGCAGCAGAAGCCGCTGTTCACGTTTTGAAGAAAGAAGGTATCGACATTGCCTTTGGAGTGCCCGGAGCGGCGATTAACCCGTTCTATTCCGCCATGCGCAAGGTTGGAGGAGTTGACCATGTCCTTGCGCGCCACGTGGAGGGGGCCTCTCATATGGCAGAGGGTTACACCCGCACAAAAGCAGGCAACATCGGTGTCTGCATCGGAACGTCAGGGCCTGCCGGCACCGACATGATCACCGGGCTGTACTCTGCCACGGGCGACTCCATACCCATTCTCTGCATCACTGGGCAGGCGCCGCGCAGCAAGCTGCACAAGGAAGACTTCCAGGCGGTTAACATCCAGGCCATCGCCGGCCCGGTGACCAAATGGGCGGTTACCGTCCTTGAGCCGGCCCAGGTGCCGCGGGCGTTCCAGCAGGCGTTCCAGTTGATGCGCAGCTCCCGTCCTGGTCCCGTTCTGATTGACCTGCCCATCGATGTACAGATGAGCGAGATCGAATTTGATCCGGACACCTACGAATCGTTGCCTGCCTACAAGCCGTCGGCTTCACGGGCGCAGATCGAGAAAGCGCTGACCTTGCTGAACGAGGCTGACAAGCCCCTGCTGGTTGCCGGTGGCGGCGTTATCAACAGTGATGCGAGCGACCTTCTGGTTGAGTTTGCAGAGCTTACGGGTGTTCCCGTGGTTCCGACCTTGATGGGCTGGGGGACGATTCCCGATGACCATCCATTGATGGCCGGCATGGTGGGGCTCCAGACGTCCCATCGCTATGGCAACGCCACCATGCTTGCGTCCGACTTCGTGATGGGTATTGGTAACCGCTGGGCGAACCGGCACACCGGTAACATCGAGGCCTATACCAAGGACCGGAAGTTTGTTCATGTTGACATCGAGCCCACCCAGATCGGCCGTATCTTCGGGCCGGATTATGGGATTGTCTCTGATGCCAAGGCGGCGCTGGAACTCTTCATTACCGTGGCCAAGGAGTGGCGCGCCGAAGGCAAACTCAAGGATCGCGGAGCCTGGGCCCAGAAATGCCAGGAGCGCAAGCAGACACTGCTGCGCAAGACTCACTTCGACGACGTGCCGGTCAAGCCGCAGCGCGTCTACGAAGAGATGAACAAGGTGTTCGGCAAGAATGTCCGGTACGTGACCGCCATTGGTCTGTCCCAGATCGCCGGAGCGCAGTTCCTGCACGTGTACAAGCCGCGGCACTGGATCAACTGCGGTCAGGCCGGGCCGTTGGGCTGGACCATTCCAGCTGCCCTGGGTGTATGCCGTGCCGATCCCGAGGCCGAGGTCGTCGCTCTCTCCGGGGACTACGACTTCCAGTTCATGGTTGAGGAGTTGGCTGCCGGGGCGCAGTTCAAGCTGCCCTACATCCATGTCCTCGTGAACAACTCGTATCTGGGGCTGATCCGTCAGGCGCAACGTGGTTTCGAAATGGACTACTGCGTGCAGCTGTCATTCGAGAACGTTAACTGCCCCGAGATAAACGACTATGGCGTTGATCACGTCTCGGTTGTCGAGGGCCTTGGTTGCAAGGCGTTGCGGGTCACCAAGCCTGATGACATTGGCCCGGCGTTTGTCCAGGCACGGCAGCTGATGCACGAGCACCGGGTACCGGTTGTGGTCGAGATCATCCTTGAGCGTGTGACCAACATTGCCATGGGGACCGACCTTGACGGTGTTAACGAGTTCGAAGCACTGGTAGAGAACGTCACCGATGCGCCGACCTCAATCGCCAGCCTGACCTAAGCAACGCAATCAATCGCCCCCGGCCTGTGGGAAATCAACAGGTAGAGGGGGGCGAAGACCCAAAAATGGACGAGTAGGAGACCCCAAAATGCCTAAGTTTGCAGCGAATCTAAGCATGCTGTTCACCGAGGAGGATTTTCTCGACCGCTTCCAGGCCGCCGCGTCGGCAGGCTTCCAGGGCGTAGAGTACCTCTTCCCCTACGATTACCCCGCGGCAGACATCAAAAAGCAGCTGGATGCCCATGGGCTTACCCAAGTGTTGCACAACCTTCCCGCAGGGGACTGGGCGGCTGGTGAGCGCGGTATTGCCTGCCGCCCGGATCGGGTCGACGAGTTTCGTGAAGGCGTGGATATGGCCATTGACTACGCCACTGTGCTCGGGTGCAAGCAACTGAATTGTCTGGCAGGTATCCGACCAAACACGGTAAGCGAAGAACAGGCCCGTCGAACCCTGATCGACAACCTGCGCTTCGCCGCCGAAAAACTGAAAGCGGCAGGCATCCTGTTGCTCGCCGAGCCCATCAATACCCGGGACATACCCGGCTTCTTCCTCAACCGGACGGAGCAGGCCCTGGCTCTGTTTGAGGAAGTGGGCAGCGACAACCTGCAACTGCAATACGACATCTATCACATGCAGATCATGGAGGGCGACCTGGCCCCGACCATCGAAAAGCACCTTTCGAAAATCGGCCATGTGCAGCTGGCGGACAATCCAGGGCGCCACGAACCCGGCACGGGGGAGATCAATTACCCGTTCCTGTTCGGCCATCTTGATCGCCTGGGCTACCAGGGGTGGATCGGCTGCGAGTACAAGCCTGCAGCGACGACGCTTGAAGGGCTCGGCTGGCTGGACAACGCACGATAAGGTCATTCAACAAGAAAGTTAGTAAGGAGAGGATTATGAGCAAGATCGGATTTATTGGTCTCGGGATTATGGGTCGGCCCATGGCCGGCCATCTGCTGGAAGCGGGTCACGAGCTGGTGACCTACGTTAAGCACGGCACCCTGGACGAAGGCCTGGCGGCCAAGGGTACGAAAGAAGTCGATAGCCCCAAGGCGGTTGCGGAACAGGCCGAGATCATCATCACCATGGTGCCGGACACCCCCGATGTTGAGGAAGTGCTGCTTGGCGAGGCCGGCATTGTTGAAGGCCTCCAGCCCGGTACGCTGGTCATTGACATGAGCTCCATTGCGCCGATTCCCACTCAGGCATTTGCCAAGCGCATTACCGAGGCTGGCGGTGAATACGTCGACGCCCCGGTGTCTGGTGGCGAGGGTGGCGCTGTTAACGCAACGCTGACCATTATGGTGGGTGGTACCAATGAAGGCTTTAACCGGGCCCTGCCCGTCCTTGAGGTAATGGGCAAGACCATCACCCATATTGGCGAGCACGGCGCCGGTCAGATCTGCAAAGTCGCCAACCAGATTGTCGTAGCGCTGACCATCCAGGCCGCGGCTGAGGGCCTGCTTTTCGCGTCGAAAGCCGGAGCGGATGTGACGAAAGTGCGTGAGGCCCTGCTGGGTGGTCTGGCCCAGTCGAAGATCCTCGACGTGCACGGAGAGCGCATGATCAAGCGTACCTTTGACCCAGGCTTCCGCATTCGCCTGCACCAGAAGGACCTCAACCTGGCTCTGGAAAGTGCACGCAGCCTGAATTTGTCACTGCCCGGTACCGCCAATGCCCAGCAACTGTTCCAGGCCTGCGCCGCGAACAACGGCGCGGATTGGGATCACGCAGGCATTGTGAAGGCCCTGGAAAAACTGGCAGACCACGAGATTGGTGCCTAGTTAAGCAACCGGCGCTGCACTCAAACCCAATGGCCGGTGTCGATTCGGCACCGGCCATTAGGGCGCGATTGGGGGCGCGCTGGCGTACCACGTCATTTTTTTAGTTTCTATCCGTTGCGAGGAGCCGCAGATGCACGCCCTGTCCAATTCGCTGTCCTTTGATCATCCGACAGAAGTGAATGTCTGGCTCAGGCAGCTTGCCGCAACGGCGGTCTCCGCCGTCCATCCCGATACGCTGCTTTCGGCTGGTCAGCTACCGCCGCGCCCGCCCGGACGTACCGTTGTGATTGGGGCTGGCAAAGCGGCGGCGGCGATGGCTGCGGCCTTCGAGCGCACGTGGGCTGATACCTACGAGGACGCCGACCTTTCCGGGCTTGTTGTTACCCGTTATGGACATGGCGCGGAGTGTCGTCACGTCGAGGTATTGGAAGCTTCTCATCCCATGCCGGACGAATTGGGCGAGAAGGCTGCCCAGCGTATGCTCGAGTCGATGGCCGGGCTGACCGGGAATGATCTTGTTGTCGCTTTGATTTCCGGTGGCGGTTCCGCACTCATGACGCTGCCGGCGCCAGGGCTGACACTGCAGCAAAAGCAGGCCATCAACAAGACGCTGTTGCGTTGCGGGGCCCCGATCCGGGAGATCAACACGGTGCGGCGCCACCTTTCGCGCATCAAGGGTGGGCGCCTGGCTGTCGCTGCCCATCCGGCGAGGGTGATTACCTACCTGATTTCCGATGTGCCCGGCGACGATCCTGCGCTCATCGCCTCAGGACCAACCATTCCAGACGCGACAACGCCACTGGATGCCCTGGAAATACTGGAGCGGTACTCCATTGATATTCCAGAGGCTGTGCGTAGCCACCTGGTCAGCGACGATACCGCCCCCAAGCCGCATTCACCCGAATTTGGGCTTGACCGCACGATCGTTCAGGCCAGGGCCTGTGATGCACTTCGAGCCGCCGAAGCGTCCGCCAACCTGGCCGGTGTAGACGTTCGTGTATTGGGTGACGATCTTGAAGGAGAGGCGAGGGAGCTCGGAGGTGAGCACGCGACAATGGCGTTGACGCTGCAAAAAGACCTCAAAGAACCTCTGTTGATCCTTTCAGGCGGCGAGACCAGCGTTACGGTGTCCGGTGAAGGGCGAGGAGGCCGCAACGTCGAATACCTCCTGGGCGCCATCTCGGTCCTTCAGGGAGCGTCCAATATTCACGCTTTGGCCATCGACACGGACGGTATTGATGGCTCCGAGGATAACGCCGGGGCTATTTTCGGCCCCAATGACTGGTCGCGGGTCCAGGCCCTGAAGCTTGACCCTGCAACCTATCTCGCCCGCAACGACGCCTACAGCTTTTTTGAAGCACTCGATGGCTTGATCATCACGGGTCCGACTCGCACCAATGTTAATGATTTCCGCGCCATTCTGGTGCTTCCGAAGTCCATGTGAGCCCCGAAGTCCATGTGAGTAAAGCACCGAGCACTAACATCGGTCCTGTACGCGGATACCCTGGCAGGACCTTATTGTTTGGTGCCGGCTTTTTTGCGGGCAAAGCCAATGTGTGAAAACACCGCATGCAGGTCATCGGTTGTGCTTTCGTTATCAAAGTTCAGTTTCGCATCGATATGATCCATGTGGTGCATCATCAACGAAACGGCTTTGTCGGTGTCACGGGCGGATATCGCATCCAGTAGCTGGTTGTGCTCATCATAGGAACAGTGCGAACGGGTTCCTTTTTCGTATTGGGCGATGATCAGTGAGGTCTGCGAAACCAGGCTGCGCTGGAAGCCAACGAAGGGGGCGTTGTTCGCCGCCTCGGCCAGTTTCAGGTGAAACTCGCCAGACAGGCGAATACCGGCGCCCCGATCCCCGCGGGCGAAGCAATCATGCTCCTCTGTCACCATCTCCCGCAGCTCATCGATCTGTTCTTCAGTGGCGTGCTGAACGGCAAGCTCTGTGATGGCACGTTCGACCAAACGCCTTGCGTAGAGAATCTGGCGGGCTTCCTCCACGCTTGGGCTGGCCACCATTGCGCCCCGGTTGGGGCGAATGGAAACGACACCCTCATGTGCCAGCTGTGACAGCTCCCGCCGGATAATCGTGCGGCTGACTCCAAAAATTTCTCCCAACGCCTCTTCGCTCAATTTCGTTCCCGGGGCCAGGCGATGCTCAAGAATAGCGTCGAACATGTGGGCGTATATGGTGTCGCTTGTCGCCCCCGTCCGTTTCTTCTCGGCTCGGTTCGGGCTTTTGGTGGGCTGCGCTTGTTTGCTCATAATGTCTCGCGAATGAGGTGGTGGAAGTACGAAATCCGGTAGTGGGATAGTATACGAGAAATGACCCCGTTTAGCCGAGCCTGATCCGCTCACGTGCCACCTTTTGGAGCTCCAGGCCATCGCTGGGGTTGGGGAAGGGGCAAAAAAAACCCGCCGGGAGGCGGGTAAAAACACACTGAGGCAAGTCGAGTGTGTTGCAGGAGGGCGGGTAAGGTTCGCAGATCGGATGTCACAACACCTCCCCGCCGTGGCCACGATGACCTGATCAAAGAGTAACATAATTCAATCATAAGTGAATACATAATATAGAAATATTGTATCCCATAAATTAATGAATGCCGTCTTTTGTGTATCTTTTGTGGCTTGGTGGTGGTGAGTGATCGCCATGCTGAAGCCAGAGATATTGCCGGCCTGCAAAAAGAATTGCCTCACATTGGCGTCTATGTTAATTGTATACGATATTCTGGTGTTTCGCTCTGAAGCGTGGGCGCCAATCGCATTCATTGAGGTATCAGGAGTAAACAATGAGCCGTTTTCGAACCCTGACTCCGTCCAGCCTTGGGCGCGAGGACTTCGTAGCCGCATTTGCGGACATCTATGAGCATTCACCGTGGGTAGCGGATAAAGCCTATGAGATGGGCATCGATGAGACATGTGATGAGGTCGAAAGCCTGCATGAGCGGATGGCCAACATCCTTCTCAGTGCGGATCGCGACACCCAGTTGGCCTTGATCAACGCCCACCCTGATCTCGCAGGCAAAGCCGCTATGCGTGGAGAGCTAACAGCCTCCAGTACGTCCGAGCAGGCCGGTGCCGGCATTCAGGATTGCAGCCCGGAAGAGTTTGAGCGCTTTGTCAGGCTGAATGAGGCGTACAAAGCCAAGTTTGGGTTTATTTTTGTGATGGCGGTGCGAGGTAGTAATCGACACCAGATACTGGCGTCGTTCGAAGAGCGCATTCACAACTCTCCCGAACAGGAATTTCAGCGTGCCCTGAGCGAGATCAATAAAATTGCCTTATTCCGCCTGCAAGCCATGTAGTGGGCGGGGCCCCGAACCTTTTGTGCATCTGGTTCAAAGTATAGATTTATTAGTCTTTTGAGACGTAGATCCTTTCGTGCTCACTCCGAAACTGAACTACACTTTATCGTGTTGTTCCTAACAGGATGTGGGCCGAGATATGTTCAACGCATGGAAGTCCTTTCAGTCACTGTCCTTACTTCATTGGGTGGCGATTTCCCTCTCGTTACTGCTTACCCTCACCGCCTGGCAGGTTTCGTCCCGAATTGCAGAGGAGAAGGCCGGGGAGCAGTTTGACCATCAGGTGAAACAGCTCAATGAACTGCTGCGGGACCGGATGCAGAAGTACGAATTTGCATTGATGTCCGGTGCCGGTGCTATCCGTGCCTCAGAGGGCGGCGTGAACCTGGAAATGTGGAAGCGCTTCAGCGAAGTGCTGGCGCTTCAGGAGCGTTTGCCGGGTATTAATGGTATCGGCGTTATTGAGCGTGTCTCCGCGGAAAATCTGGGCGACTATATCGCGGAAAAACAACTGGAGCGTTCCTACTTCCGGGTGCATCCTTCCCATGGTGGCGATGACTTCTGGCCCATTGTCTACATTGAGCCGGAGGCGTCTAATAACGCGGCCGTCGGGCTCGACATGGCTCATGAATCGAATCGATACCAGGCCGCGCTCAAAGCAATGCGAACCGGCCAAACCCAGATCACGGGCCCTATCGTATTGGTACAGGATGAAAAAAGAACACCAGGGTTCCTTTTCTTTCGGCCATTCTACCAATCCGCAGAGGTGCCACCGGCCGATCAACGTGAGTCATTGTTCAGCGGGCTGGTTTACGCACCCTTCATCATGTCGAAACTGATGGAAGGCACGCTCGCCAACGTCAACCGGCTTGTTCACTTTCGGGTTACGGACGGTGAATCCCGCCTGTACAGCGAACTCGATGAAACCCGTGGCGACAATTACGACCCTACTCCCATGTTCGAGACGTCTTACGTGATCGATATGTATGGTCGTCAGTGGCATTTCGATGTCCAGACTACCCGGCGTTTTGAAACGTTCAATGCCGGTAAGCAGCCCATTATCATTCTGGTCAGCGGCCTTGTTATCAATGCCCTGATTTTTCTGGTCTTTGCGCTCATGGCCAACGCTCGCCGCCGCGCCGAAAGTAAGGTTGTTGAGAAAACAGCTGAGCTGCAGGAAAGCCTGAATTTCATCAACACGCTGACTGACCACCTTCCATTAACCGTGTCTGTCTGGGACTCCCGACTCACGTGTCGTTTTATGAACGCCTACGGAGAACACTGGTTCCCGTTCAGTAAAGAAGCAGCCATTGGCCAGAATCTGGAGCAGATGCTTGGCCCAGACCTCGTCAAAGAGCGCAGCAAACATTATCAGCAGGCGCTGGAAGGGAAGAGCGTTCAGGCCAGTGCTTCGCTTGAAAACCGCAAGGGTGAGATCCGCGATGTTGTGGTCAGTTATCACCCGGTGACTTTGCAGGGTGAGCGGTGTTTCATGGCGACCACGATTGACGTAACCGATATCGTGCAGCGTGAAAAGGAGCTGGAAGTTCTGAACGCGGAACTCGAGGAACAGAAGCAGGAGGCGGAATCGGCGGTGACCGTCAAAACGGCCTTCCTTGCCAATATGAGCCACGAGATCCGCACACCCATGAACGCGATTATCGGTGTTCTGGTGTTGTTGCAGGAAGCCGGGTTGGAGGATCACCCACGGCGGCTCGTTAAGAAAGCCTTCTCGGCGTCTGAGGCACTCCTGCAACTTCTGAATGACATTCTTGATCTGTCCAAGATCGAAGCGGATCACATTGAGCTTGATATCCATCCATTTGATATCGATGCACTGGTTCACCGTAGCGTTGACCTGTTTGCCATTGTTGCGGAAGAAAAAGGCCTGAAACTCAGGGTGTCTATTGATCCCGCGACACCCAATCGTGTGTCGGGCGATCTGCTACGCATCTCCCAGATATGCACCAATCTTGTCGGTAATGCCGTCAAATTCACCCGCAAGGGCGGTATCGATGTCCGGATTGATTATCGGACTGAGAGTCAGGCAAGCGGCTATCTGCAAATTGAAGTTGTGGATACCGGTGTGGGTATCAAACCCGAGGATCAGGGGCGAATTTTTGAGAACTTCCGGCAAGCGGACGAATCCACGAGCCGGAATTTCGGTGGGACCGGGTTAGGCCTTGCCATTAGCCAAAGACTGGCACTATTGATGAAAGCGGAACTGACCCTGGAGAGCGACATTGGCAAGGGCTCGACTTTTCGGCTTTTAGTGCCTGTCGGTGTCTCACAGGATGATGGCACAGTAAGTTCCTCGAGGACGGGAAGGCCGATTCACGTCTTCCATTACGGTTTCCGTGCCAATCTGGCCTTGCTCGAGGATTATCGGGAGCATTGGCGCCTGACACTTGAAACCGTCGATGATATGACTCAATGGCCCGCTATCCTTGAGAGTATTGCGAAGGTTGAAGACGTCGAAGACAGGTTCTTCCTGATTGACATGGAAGGCACGGAACCGAGCCTGCTGGACGGTTTCGTGACCGAGCTCCTGACCGATCCCGGCAGGTACCCGCTCTGGGCCATACTGATCATTGCCTCTGCCGGCTATTGGCGGGACTGGGTGGCGGACTTCGAGCGTTCCGGCGGGCACATGGCCTTTGAGCCCCTGACGCCATCAAAGCTCTTCGAGCACTTTTCCCAAAGACATGGGAATAAGCCGGATTCGCGGGGAGGGGGCAAGCCCCAGTTTGACGGATTATCCGCGCTGGTGGTCGACGATGTGCCCTTGAACTGCGAAATTGTTGAGAGTTACCTGAGATCGTTTGGTGTCAATGTGCAGTCTGTCCAGACAGGGGACCAGGCCGTTGAGCGCTTGGGGCAGAGGGGCTTCGACCTTATACTGATGGATCTTCACCTGGACGGTGAAACCGGCCAGGAGGTGACCGAGCGGATCCATGGCTGTGCCAACGCAAATGACTCGATCATCGTTGCGCTCTCGGCCTCTATTTCCGATCACGACCGCATGACGGCCAAGGCGGCGGGAATGCAGGACTATCTCACCAAACCGGTGGTTCCCAAGGATATCCAGTTACTGCTGGAAACCTACTTTGAAGATCGTCGGTCAGTGGTTTACACGCCCGAGGTGTCCGACGAGAGTGAGGTATTCAACGACACGGAGGTGGCGGTAACGGACATGCCGGACTTTATTTCACGTCAGGCTTACGATCGTCTTTTCAGTGATGATCAAGCGTTGTTCACTCGGTGTGTCAGAAGCTTTATTGCCAGTTCCGCGGAGATGGTTGCTGATGTCCGGAAGGCAACGCTGGTGGAAGATGCCCGTCACATGGCGCACAAGATCAAGGGGGCCGCCGCCAGTATTGCCGATACAGAGCTTGCTGGAGTGGCTGGTCAGGTTGAGAACGCCCAGGAGGATCGTTTGTCGCTGTCTATGTTGCCCCGACTGCTCAACCTGCTTTCTGACCATAGCCGTCGCTTGGAACAACACTTCGACTTGAACGACTCTGGTGGTAATACCGCTAAAACCGACGCTGAGTTACAAACCGTGCTTTCTCGTGTAAAGACGAAACTGTGTGGCAATCGTATCGCTGAAGATGAAGATTTGAGGGTGATCTTGAATCACCTCATTGCCAGCGGCGAGATGAAACTGGCGAACCAACTGAGGCAAGCGTTGGAGGTCTATGACTTCCCGCTCGCACTCACACTATTGGACGATGTTCCACTGGAGGGATAGGCCAGACAATGAGTAATGAAGAACAGCCAGTTGTACTTGTTGTGGAAGATAATCCCACTGGTATCGCCAGTCTTGTGGGGATACTGGGGGCGGCCTGCGAACTCGTTGTTGCCAAGACGCTGGCAGAGGCAGAGCGATGCCTTTCGCCGGACATGGACCTTGTACTTCTTGACCTCTACCTGCCCGATGGCAACGGTATTGAGTTTCTTAAACGCTTGAAGTCGGACCCGCTCTACCAGGAACTGCCGGTGATCTGTATGTCCGCTTCCGACCAGAGCAGCGACATTGAAGAGGCGTTCAGGGAAGGCGCTATTGATTATGTCCTCAAACCTTTCAACAAGATCATTCTGAGTGCCAAGGTTTCAACCTTTGTTGATTTTAAGCGAAAGACGAATTTGCTGGCCGCCCAGGCGTTGCGGGATACACTGACCGGGATCGGCAACCGACGGATGTTTGAGCAGCAGTTGGACCTGGAGTGGCGGAGGGCGCTTCGACAGGAACTTTCCCTCGGCCTTGCTCTGGTGGATATGGACCATTTCAAAAGTATTAATGATCAACATGGGCACGCCCAGGGTGATGTTTGCCTGCAACTGCTGGCGACGTCCATGGAAAAGGCGTTCGGCCGTGCGGGCGATCTGGTGGCAAGACTCGGCGGCGATGAGTTTGTAGCAATGCTGCCCGGTGCCACGCTCAACAGTACGGTTCGGGCGGCCAAACGTCTGAAGGAGGTTCTGGCAAACGAACACGAAAAGTGTCGCCGCAGTGGGCAGGATTGCCCTGGCTTTTCAGTGTCAGTCGGTTGCTACGCTGTCGTTCCTCACAAAGGGACGAATGCTTCAGAGTTGAAGGAAGCAGCGGATCAGTATCTTTATGAAGCAAAGAGGGAAGGGGGGCGTAGCTGTGTCAGACCTGCTATCTAAGCTGGACCGAGACGACTCGATAGGAACGCGCCTCTTTCAGGTGAAACCCAAGATCATGGTCGTGGATGACGAACCCACCAATATACGCGTGTTGTCGGATGCACTGAAAAACGATCATGACATTATCGTGGCCACCAGTGCGAAACAGGCGTTGGGGCTTCTCGATAGGGGAGAACGTCCTCATTTATTGCTACTGGATATCATGATGCCAGACATGGATGGTCTGGAAATGTGTCGACGGCTGAAGATGCGTCAGGAACTTCAGCACATTCCGGTTATCTTCATCACGGCGCTCATTGACACAGACAGTGAGGAAAAGGGATTTGAGGTGGGGGCTGTGGATTTTATTCGTAAGCCAATCAGCATCCCCTCCGTGCGGGCAAGAGTGCGCACGCACATTTCCCTGAAAGGCATGCTCGATCATATGGTCGAGCTCAATCAAACGTTAAACGAAAGATTGCATCAGTCGGACCAGTTGAACTGGCGCTTGATGCAGGAGCAGAAACGGGGCCGTGCCGCTGACTCAACGAACCTCTATGAGCAGGCCTTCATGTCGACCTCGGAAGGTATCGCGGTGCTTGATCACGAGGGCAAAATCACCGCAGTGAACCCCTCCTACAGCCGCATTACCGGTTACTCCGAAGACGAAGCGTTAGGTCGTTATCATGACGTTCTTGATGTGCGCGTGGATAAGCGCCATAACAGCACCAGTATCCTGGACTATCTGGGGGTACATAATCACTGGTCGGGGGAGATCTACAACCGCAGAAGGAATGGCGAGGTTTATCCGGAGCTGAGAACGATCAGCACCATAAGGGCCGAGGACGGCCAGGTGACCCACTACGTGACGGTCTTCAACGATATCACCAACCTGAAAGAAACCGAGCAGCGATTGGAAGAGCTGACCTGGCGTGACCCCGTTACCGGGTTCCCCAACCGGGCGCTTTTCCTGGACCAGCTGAGTACCGTGCTGAAGTTGTGTCATCACGGTGGCATGGCCACTGCGGTGATCGTTGTTGATATCAACAACTTCCGATATGTAAACGAGACCTTTGGTTTCGACTGCGGTGATATTGTCATTCAGACATTTGCCGAGAGGCTCAGGAATGCCTGCCATGAAGACGACTCCATCGCTCGTCTGTCGGGCGATGAGTTTGGAATCGTGCTGGCACCAAAGCAGTGGACGTTGGATGAAGCCTATCGGATAGCCCTGCAGGTGTTCGAGCGTATTCAGGAGTCTCTACGGGAACCCGTGCCTTATCGCTCGGAAGGGGTGTTGACGATAGAGGCAACCGGTGGCATTGCGCTGTACCCAACAGAAAGCTCCGACATGCCTTCCCTGGCTTTACGCCATGCCGAAACGGCGCACCGAAATGCCAAGGACTCGAACCGGGCTGTTGCGGTGTTTGAAGATTCCATGAGCGAGAATATCCGGCGGCAGATGGCGGTGGAGTCGGAACTGGCCCGAGCGATTACCGAGAACGAAATTGCAATGTATGCTCAATCTCAGCATAGCCCGGACCGGAAACTGGCGGGCATCGAACTTCTGGTTCGCTGGGATCATCCGGAAAGAGGGTTGTTGGGGCCCGGCGAATTTATTCCTTTTGCCGAGCGAACCCGGCAGATTGTCGCCCTGGAGCGCCATATCGTTCGCGTGTGCCTGGGAATGTTGGCTCAGATGAGAGCAGATTCGCGAAAGCTCCGCTGCTCAATCAATATTTCCGCCAAGCACATGGCGGAAGAGGATTTTGCTGAGGCGATCCTCGGTTTGGTTGCAGACTCGGGTTACCCGCCCGCGCTGATTACGTTCGAGCTGACGGAAAGCGTGATGGTGAAAGATGTGGACGCCGTTGTCGAAAAGATGGAGAAGATACGGAACCTCGGCTGCACGTTCTCGCTGGACGATTTCGGAACAGGTTATTCCTCGCTTTCCCAATTGCGCCGATTGCCCATATCGGAAATCAAGATTGACCGGTCGTTTGTGCTTTCGGCGTTGAACGATTCCACGTCCGCCGATATCGTCGATATGGTGAAACGTATAGGTGAATCCATGAATGTTCGAGTTGTGGCGGAGGGAGTGGAAACGCAAGAACATGCTGATTTCCTGAAAACCCACCATCCGGGGGTGTATTTACAGGGGTACTTCTTTGGGCGCCCGGCACCGTTATGGACCTTTTTCGTCGAGAAGTCGCACTGAACGCTGCGTCTGAGATGGCCCCGGCTTCTACGTCAATGCCTCAATCGCTTTCGCGTCGGTCGCGAAAATATTCTCCTCTTTGATCAGTTGGGCCAGCCCTGTCCTTGAAAGGGCCTCCCTCAACGGAAGTTTTGGGCCGGACAGGTAGAGGGTAATGCCTCTTGCATCCAGAAAGGACCAGATGTCCTGCAGGGTATCCAGGCCAGTAGAGTCGACCTGATTCAGGGAGGATGCAGAAATCAGCACGGTTCTCAAATCCGGGGCGGCATCCACTCGCTTGCGGATGGAGCGCTCCAGAACCGGTGCCGTCAGGTAAGTGAGTGAGGCGTCCATACGCACCCCGAGAACCCCCTCGGCAATGGGCGGCAGTTGGTAAAGATGTCGGTCACGAAACCCACCTGACTCATGAACCCCCAGCTCAATGATTCGCGGCACGGCATGATGATGAAGGAAGGCGAGCAAAGACGCCGCTATGCCCGCCAGAATTCCCCAGTACAGGTTTGGCACGGTGACCAGTGTCACCACCAGGGTGACGAGAGCTACCATGCCATCCTTGGGGTTTTCACGGCTCAATCGGGTAAGCGAGCGGACATCAATCAGCCGGGTGACGGGCACGATGATGATGGCGGCGAGGATCGCGGTCGGCAGGTGATACAGGAGCTCGGTAAACCCGAAAAGAGAGATCAGCACGAGCAGTGAGGCGATCAGGGACGCCCTCGCGGTCTTCGCTCCACTGTAGGCGTTCAGCGCCGTGCGGGAGAACGAACCGCTGACAGGAAAGGCACCGCTGAAGCCGCTGGCCATTTTGGCCAGACCCTGACCGATTAACTCCTGATTCCGGTCCCACGGTTCTCCTGTTATTCGCGACATGGTGCGGCAACTGGACATCGCTTCGGTAAAGCTGATCAGTGCAATGATCGCAGCGGGCAGCAGAAGCGCCAGGTGCTGGTCAACGGAGAGTGTCAGAGGCAATGAAGGCTGGGGAAGTCCGCTTCCGACCGGACCGATGACCGAGCCGCCAAGCTCTCCAAATCCCAGCAGATAACTGCCGGCGATGCCAATCAGTGTAACGACCATCACCGCAGGCAGGCGCGCGGTCAATTTTCCGAGTAGCAGCAACGCTGCCACGCCACCGAGGCCGAACCCGGCGGTTGCGACCAGCCGCCAGGGGGCGTGTTGCCATTCCTGCCAGAGAGTGGATAGCCAGTTTCCGCCGGCGCCTGTATCGAAGCCCAGTAGGGCAGGGATCTGTGAAACGATAATGATGACGGCAGCCGCATTCACGAATCCCTGAACGACAGCGTTCGAGATCAGGTTGGCAAGAATGCCCATGCGGAACGCGCCCATAAGAAACTGCATGAGCCCGGAATAGAGGGCGAGCCATATGGCCATCACCACCCATTCCGGGGACCCCGCTTCGGCCAACGGTTGCAGCGCCGCGAAGGTCAGCAGGCTGGTTAATGCCACAGGCCCGACCGCAAGCAGTGACGATGAACCGAACAATGCCCCAACAATGCCCGGCAGCAGTGCCGCGTAGAGACCGGTAACGGGCGGCATCCCCGCGAGTTGGGCGTATGCCAGGGCCTGGGGGATCAGTACCAACCCGACCGTGATGCCGGCAATGGCGTCCGCCCGGTTCTGCCGTCTCGTGGGTCTGGCCCATGTCAGGAAGGGGAAGAGCCTGACGATCAGTTTACTTGAGGATGCCCGCATAACAATTCCAATTGGCAACGTGTCGGTGTAACGCACGTATCCGGTCCGGCTCTCCATTTAAGGGGCTTTGATAACCGTATAGCACATTACCAGCATCGGGATAGAGAAAGTAGAATTCGACTCAATGATCTATGCTGTCATTAGGCTGCATGGCACCGCCTCTGGCCTCTGCTGGCCTCTGGAGAGTGCACGAATAAATTCGCTGATGGAGAAGGCGTATGCAACAGATCCAGAAATACCCCGCGGGCTGGCGGGTACTGCATTGGGTAATGGCGCTGATGGTCCTGACGTTGATACCCGTCGGGCTCTGGATGGCGTCGCGTGCGGAAGCTGATATCTGGGGGGCGCTGACGAATACCTTGTACAGTGGGCACAAAGCCATAGGTTTTACCGTGCTCCTACTGATGATCCTGCGGATCGTCGTCAAGATACGGGTAAAAAGCCCACCCTATCCCGAGAGCATGCCCCGCACATTGCAGATTGCAGCCAAGAGCATGCACCACCTGATCTACGTCATGTTGGTGGTTACGCCTTTGTTTGGCTGGGCCGGTGTGACGGCGTATCCGGCTTTGGGCATCGTGGGCGATGTCAGACTGCCCGCCATGCCTTTTGTGCCGGAGGACAAGGAATTGGCTGGGAGCCTGTTTGCGATACATGGGTGGCTCGCCATAACGTTGGGGGTGCTGGTCGCAGGCCATATCGCGGCGGCCTTTCGTCATATGCTCCGTGGGGATGGTATTTTCCGCCGGATGGTTTGAGTTGGCATGCGAGGACCGCAGCCGGCCTGTTCCGGTGCGATCGCTAAGCCAGGCAGATGCGGTACCGAAGCACCCCGGCATCCTCCTCACGGACCCATTCAATCCGGTGCCCGGTCAGCTCGCACAGCACCTGTAAATCCCGACGACCGCTGGGATCATCGGCCAGGAAGTCAACCTGCGTGCCGCTGGGAAGGCCCTGGGTGCGCTTCTTAAAACGCAGAACGGGCAGTGGGCATACCAAACCGATGGCATCGATCTGGTAAACCTCTGTTTCATGCATCTGGGACTGTTCAGTCAAGCCGCACATTCTCACTGCTGGTTTGCGTGGCGGAGGACCACCCGAACTGGTCAAGAACGGGCGGGGCGGCAAAGGCAATCACCAGCGCCGCGACAAACGCTGAAATCATGACTTTCACGATGACCCTCCTTTACCCTGTTTGGCTTCAACCTCGGCCACCCACAGATCGTGGTGCTGGCGCGCCCACTCCACATCAACCTGGCCGTTACCCATGGCATCGAAGGCGCCTTCCATGCCAACCGAGCCAATATAAATGTGGGCAATGATGGCCAGCATCATCACGAATGCGACAATCGAGTGCCAGAGGTTGGCGTATTGCATCTCTTCGTGGGGCGCCAGATCGGTCGGGAAGCTGGTACCCAGAACACTGTTCATGATGCCGAAGGTATCGGCAAACATGGGGATCTGAAACGGGAACAGCAGCGACAGCCCGGAAAGGGACACTGAGACGCCCAGCACCATCACGGTCCAGAAAATGATCTTCTGGCCGGCGTTGAATTTCTTCGCGGACGGATGGCTCTTGGTAAAGATACCGCCGCCGGCCTTGAGCCATTGCCAGTCCAGCTTGTTGGGAATGTTGTGGGCCACCCACATGACAAACGTCATCACCAGCCCCAGCATGAACGCCCATGCAACGTTATTGTGGACCCACTTGGAGCCGGCAGCCAGGGTGGCAAAGGCGTCGGCCCCCATGACCGGGATCAGGAAGCTTCGCCCCATCAGGGTGACCAGCCCGGTCAGGCCCAGGGCGATAAACGAGCCTGCCAGCAGCCAATGGCCGAACCGCTCGACGGCTTTGAACCGTTCAATTGTAGTGCCCGCAGGGCCGCCTTCGATTTTGATCCTGCCGCGAATGAGATAGAACACCACCAGCAATGCGATGAAGCCCAGAATGGCACCGCCGCCGTAGGTGATGACCGGCCCTTCACGCAACTGGTACCAGCGCATGCCGCCGTCCTGGATCAGAACATCGGCCGCCGGGTTGCGAACCTGGGTTTCAATGTCGATGTTGTCGTAGCGAATGCCGCGCCAGGCATCAGCATCGGAACGCCCGCCACGGGTGCCCAGTGGCTCGTTGATCGGTGCCGCGTTGGCGGGATTACCTGTTTCTTTGGAACGGGATTCCCCGTCAGCTTTCAGTCTTTCCTGCCGGGCCATGATGTCTTCGAGGGTTTGGCCGCCCCCGGTAGACATCTGGTCAGACTCGGGAACGTCCTGCGCCCACACAGGGTTGAAGACCAATGTCGCCAGCACAAAAACGGCGGCACCGAATAGTTTACAGTTCATGAAAGCACTCCAGCGGAATGAACAAAAAGAATCCGTTGCCTTAACGAATGCCGGGGCCCCAGGGCCCCGGAAACATCCAATGGGCTTACGCGCCCTTCTTCTCGTAGGCTGTGCCCCATCCCCAGGCGCCTGAACCAAAACCACGGTTCACCACACGCTGGCGGTAGATGTCCGCTACCTCGTTGCCGTCACCGGCCAACAAGGCTTTGGTGGAGCACATTTCCGCACAGATCGGCAGCTTGCCCTCCGCAATACGGTTGCGCCCGTACTTGGAGAACTCCGCTGTGGAGTTGTCTTCTTCCGGACCGCCCGCACAGAACGTGCATTTGTCCATCTTGCCACGGCTGCCAAAGTTGCCCGCTTGCGGGAACTGAGGGGCGCCGAATGGGCAAGCGTAGAAACAATACCCACAACCAATGCACAGATCCTTGGAGTGCAAAACCACACCGTCTTCGGTCTGGTAGAAGCAATCCACGGGGCAGACGGCCATACAGGGCGCGTCTGAACAGTGCATGCAGGCTACCGAGATCGAACGCTCACCGGGCTTGCCATCTTCAATGGTCACCACGCGTCGACGGTTGATGCCCCAGGGGACTTCATGCTCATTCTTGCAGGCCGTTACGCAGGCATTACACTCGATGCAGCGTTCGGCATCGCAAAGGAATTTCGCTCTTGCTTGTCCTTCAATGGCCATGATCTACACCTCTTGTTATGCCGGCATAATCGAACACAGGGTGCACTTGGTCTCTTGCATCTGTGTGACCGAGTCATACCCGTATGTTTGAACTGTGTTGGTGGATTCACCCAATACGTAGGGGTCGGAGCCTTTCGGATACTTGTCCCTCAGATCCTTGCCCTCCAGGTGTCCGCCGAAGTGGAACGGCATGAAGGCTACGCCCTCGCCGACCCGTTCGGTCACCATGGCCTTGACTTTGATGCGTGCGCCTTCCGGGCCAGACACCCAGACATCCTTACCGTCACGAATGTTCATGTTGTTCGCATCACGCGGATTCACTTCAATGAACATGTCTTGCTGCAATTCCGCCAGCCACGGGTTGGACCGGGTCTCGTCACCACCACCTTCATACTCAACCAGTCGGCCTGAGGTCAGAATGATGGGGAAGTCCTTGCTGAAGTCCTTCTTCTGGATGGACTCGTACAGGGTCGGGACACGCCAGAAGGTTTTGTCCTCGTAGGTCGGATAGTCCTCCACCAGGTCTCGGCGGTTGGTATAGAGGGGTTCGCGATGAAGCGGCACGGGGTCCGGGAAGTTCCAGACGATGGCGCGGGCCTTGGCGTTACCAAAGGGCGCGCACTCGTGTTTGATCGCAACACGCTGGATGCCGCCAGACAGGTCGGTTTTCCAGTTGGTTTCGGGGCCGGCAACGGCATCAATGCTGGCCCGCTCTTCGGCCGTCAGGTCGCCATCCCAGCCCAGGTCCATCAGCATCTGCATGGTGAATTCCGGATACCCGTCCTTGATCTCGGAGTTTTTCGAGTAAACGCCGTCCGCCAGCAGGTTTTCGCCGTTGCGTTCAACGCCAAAGCGGGCACGGAAGGTAAGGCCACCTTTGGACACCGGCAAAGACATGTCATAGAGCACGTGTGTGCCCGGATGGTTCATTTCCGGTGTGCCCCAGGATGGCCATGGCAGGCCGTAGATATCACCATCGCAGGGGCCACCCACCGCACGCAGTGTGGTCTTGTCGAAGTGGTGCTGGTTGGCCATGTGCTTTTTCAGCCGCTCTGGCGACTGACCGGTGTAGCCGATGGTCCACATGCCACGGTTGAATTCACGGGTGATGTCCTCGACGACCGGTTCATTGCCTTCAATGGCGATATTGCGGAACATGCGATCGGTGAAACCGAACTTGTCCGCAAACAGCTTCATGATTTCGTGGTCGACCTTGGAGTCGAACAGCGGCTCAACGACCTTTTCACGCCACTGGAGCGATCGGTTGGAAGCGGTGACCGAGCCCGATGTCTCGAACTGTGTGGTCGCCGGCAACAGGTAAGCGCCCTCCTTACGGTCGTGCAGCACTGCAGACACGGTGGGGAAGGGGTCCACCACGACCAGCAGGTCGAGTTTCTCCATGGCTTCCTTCATTTCCAGCATCCGGGTCTGGGAGTTCGGCGCGTGGCCCCACAGCACCATAGCCCGGGTGTTGTCGGGCTGCTCCAGGTTTTCCTTGGCTTCCAGAACGCCGTCAATCCAGCGCGATACGGGTATGCCTTTCTCGTTCATCATGGCTCTGGATTTCCCGTCCTTGTCCCACACGGCAAAACGCCCCTTGAGCCAATCCAGGTCCTCTTCCCAGACGCGGGCCCAATGAGCCCAGGAGCCAGCGGCCAGCCCATAGTAGCCGGGCAGGGTATCGGCCAATACACCCAGGTCAGTGGCGCCCTGAACGTTGTCGTGGCCACGGAAGATGTTGGTGCCGCCGCCAGCAGCGCCCATGTTGCCCAGTGCCAGTTGCAGCACACAGTAGGCGCGGGTGTTGTTGTTGCCGTTGGTGTGCTGGGTACCACCCATGCACCAGATGACCGTGCCAGGGCGGTTATTCGCCAGGGTACGAGCGACGCGCTCAAGCTGTGCTCCAGGCACACCGGTTACACGCTCGACTTCCTCAGGGTTCCATTTCTTTACTTCCTGCCGGATGTCGTCCATGCCGTACACGCGGGTGCGGATGAACTCCTTGTCTTCCCAGCTGTTCTCAAAGATGTGCCACAACAGGCCCCAGACCAGCGCGACGTCTGAGCCCGGACGAAACCGTACATACTCGTCCGCGTGCGCGGCGGTGCGGGTGAAGCGAGGGTCGCAGACAATCAGCGGCGCGTTGTTCTCTTCCTTGGCTTTGAGAAGATGCAGCAGCGACACCGGGTGCGCTTCCGCAGGGTTACCACCGATCAGGAAGATCGCTTTCGAGTTGTGGATATCGTTGTACGAATTGGTCATCGCACCGTAGCCCCAGGTGTTGGCTACGCCGGCAACCGTGGTCGAATGGCAGATCCGGGCCTGGTGATCAACGTTGTTGGTACCCCAGTAGGCAGCGAATTTGCGGAAAAGGTAGGATTGCTCATTGTTGAACTTTGCGCTTCCCAGCCAGTAGACTGAATCTGGACCGCTTTCCTCCCGGATCTGTAGCATCTTGTCGCCGATCTCGTTGATCGCTTCGTCCCAGGAGATTTTCTGCCACTGTCCGCCGACCATTTTCATCGGGTACTTGAGACGGCGTTCGCCGTGAGCGTGTTCACGTACTGAGGCGCCTTTTGCACAGTGCGCACCCAGGTTGAAGGGGCTGTCCCAACCAGGCTCCTGCCCGATCCAGGTGCCATTCTGGACTTCAGCCTCGACCGTGCAGCCAACCGAGCAGTGGGTACACACGGACTTTTTGCGAACAATTTTCCCACCTTCCGTCGATGGGGTAGCGGCCTCAACGCGGCCGGATGTTAGTGACAGAGCTGCCAGACCACCCACTGTGACACCGGAGGCGGCCAGGAAACCACGGCGATCCATGGTTTTGGCAGCGAGGGATGAAAGTAAAGAACCAGCACGGGGGCCTTTCGCTACCCCGTTGGTTTTCTTTCTTAACATGTCAATTACCTCTCTCTTTTTATTCTCGTTTTACGGAGGTGTGGCCATTCAAGAGCCTTTCGCAACCTTGAATGACACACGCTTCCTTAAAAGCGAGCCGATTCGAAGTACTTACGTGTGTGTTCAGTGTCACGCAGACCGCTGCTTTTCGGGGCTTCTTTCACCACCTCGGCTGCGGCGTTGGGGGAGACTGCCAGCGCAACAGCCGCAGGCGCTGCAGCTGCTGCCACCTTCAAGAAACGGCGGCGGCTGTTTTCACGTTTCGGGTTGTCCATTGGACACCTCCACCTGAGTTAAGGGACCAGGCAGGTCCCAGTTATTGAATGGCAAAAGCATCAGCCTCAACGGCCATGAAAGCCCGGCCCAGCGAGCCCACAGGCGCGTAGAAAACCGCGCTTTGCGCTTCTTCCAGATCGGTAAAGAACAGTGCCGCCCACTTCGCCAGGTGTGCGTCGAAAAAGGCTTTTTGAGAAGGCTGGTCACTGTCACACAGGAACTCGCCCGCAATAATGCCGGCCATGATTTCGCACAGCGTGCCCATGTGATCTTCCGGTTCTTTAACGTTGTCTCTTGCCTTGATGCCCCTGGCCATCAGGTCGCTGCGCAGATCCGCAAGGGGCTTCTCGTTGAGAAAGCCGGTCAGGTAATAACTGGTGTAGGGCAGTAACTCCCCACGACCAATGCCAACGAAAAGGTTGTTGAACTCCCGCTCGGCATCCTTGGGCGTGGTGCGTTGGGCAAGGGCAGCGAGGTTTCTGGAGGCGGTTCCTATCGGAGTGTCGTCGCCCTTTAAGGTCGCCAGTCCCCGCAGCAACTCACTTGAAGGTGGGCCGCCCAGCAAGACACCCAGCAACTGATACATTTGGGCACGGGCTCGATCTTCGTCGCTGATCGAGCGAGGGCACTGAACTTCTGCAGTGTTGGCCAAGACGTCTCTCTCTTCTTGTCTCTTGTTTATTGTTGTCTAATTTTTAATCACCGATCTACTGTATATAGCTCCGATTTGTGTCGGGCGCAACTACAGTTGCTAACGAGTCACGAATCGCCAAAACGCATTCGTGGGCGGTAGCGCGGTGTCGATTCTTCCCCGGTTTTGGTGACCACTGGTAGGGTATGACCAGCAGTATCTGACGGAACTTCTTCGAAGTCGGACTCGGATTCCTCGATGGCTTCTGCAGGTTCCGGAGGCGCCATCGTTACCGCAGTTTCGGCCTGCTCCGTGTGCTCTGTGATGGAGTCCCCGCGTTCTTTATCAGCCTGCTCCCCCGCCTTTTTAGTTCGGTCGATCAGTCCTTGTCCCACCTTGTAGAGGGTCTTTACGGCCCCGGTCGCGCTAGCCGCGCTGGTGAAATCCTCATCGTAGTCATTGAGCCCGTCCAGCACGGCAAGTACGGGGTTGGATTTCCAAAGTGATCGCAGGGCCCTGCGGCGTAGCAGCTCGGGGATTTCTTTGCGCATGAACCCGGTAATATCGGTACCCAGCTCAATGGCATCAGGATCTGGTAAGCCGTACTTCTCCAATACATCGTGCTCGGGCAAGGTCTGATTGATGGCGAGTTCCTGTTCTTCCGGTGACGGCTCGGACTCGACCGAGGGCGCCGCCGGCTCAGTTTTATTACCGGTTTCTGCTTTCTTGCGCGACCAACGTTGCAGGCGTGACTCAGCCATCACTGAATCCTCGGTTTTTTGATGTTGGCGGGTGCGCGAAAGACGTCGCTCTCCTGCCGGATACGCGGATCGCCTTTGGCGTCTTCGATGCCATCGACTTGGACACTGTCACGACGCCGTTTCTTGAAGGGCTCTTCGATGTAGTGCATATCGACAAACTCTTTGATCCAGGCCGCCAGAGACTCGGGAATGGGCACAGGCTCGACGATACTTTCGCCACTGTCCTGTGCATCCAATGCCTCATGGGCACTGGCGGTAATGGAACTGACGGCCCACCCTGAGGGAGAGCGACCGGTCTGGTCCTTATCCATGACAATCCAGACGGAGGGAACGGCCATGTTCAGGGATACAAGGTAGCCCTCCACGTCGGCGCGAAAGAGCTCCATGGTCACCGTGCCTGCGTGGTAATCCACGTCATCGCCTTCACGGATCAGTTCTTTCCAGAACGCCTCGGGGGCGCCCGGTATGACCGCCACCGGCTTCCAGATATACCGCGCCCACTGGGTTATGCCAGGGGACTGGCGAACGACGGCACCGACTTGTAACGCGCGTTTCCAATGATCTGTGCGACTGCTCATGGCTGCTCTCTTTTGTTATTCCTTCAAGCTAGCAGGAGGTCAAAAAATATCCAACTTTCCAATTGTCCAAAAACAAACGGCTGTGGCATGCTCGAAGAGCTATAGTGTTTCGTATACGTATAACAACAATGAAAAGAGTCGAGTTCCTGATGACGGCACACAAGACCTTACTGCTATGCAGCTGCGATAAAACACAGTCCTTTGATCCTGAGGCGCTGCGCAAGGCCGCAGCCGCTGAACAGGTAATCGCGGTGGATCAATTGTGCGGCCACGACATGAAGATGGCCGCTGAGCACCTGGGTGGTGATGCAGACGTACTCATCGCCTGTGGCCAGCAGGCTGCCCTGTTTGAGCGTCTGGGCGAGGATGTGCAAGCTGAAATCGGGCACTCCGCGCCGCTGGGCACCATCGACATCCGGGACCGGGCTGGTTGGGGGAGCGCGAGTGCAAACCCCAAACGTCAGCATGCCAAGCAAGCGGCCCTGGTTGCCGCGGCCCAGCTGCCAGCTCCGATTGCGCCTGCGAAAACGATCCGCTCCAGCGGGGTGTGCTGTATCGTTGGCCCCACCGAACAGGCCGTAAGAATGGCCGAGCTGGTACAGGACGAGCTGGGGGTTACCTGTATCGTCAACGATGCCGGCCCCATACAGCTTCCCTCTGCCGCCTACGACGTGGCCAGGGGCCGACTGACGTCAGCCTATGGCGCACTGGGCAATTTCAGAATGGAGTTTGCCCAGTTGCAAACCCTGAATCCCGCCGGCCGTGGTGCACTGGGTTATGGCGAGGTGCAGGCCACCGCTAGTAGCGAATGTGATGTGTTTATCGACCTCCGTGGTGGCGCTCCGGCCTTTCCCAGCCATCAGAAGCGCAACGGTTATTTCTGGGCCGACCCCGCCAAAACCGGGGAATTGGAGCGCATTGCCCTGACAGCCCGGGAGCGGGTTGGTGAGTTCGAGAAAACCGTCTACTTCAGGTTGGAAGAGTCCCTGTGCGCCCACTCCCGGGCCAACAAAACCGGCTGTACCCGCTGCCTGGATGTCTGCCCTACCGAGGCCATTTTTTCGTTCGGTGACCACGTGCAGATTGATTCGGATATCTGTGCCGGTTGTGGCTCCTGCGCGGCTGTTTGCCCGACCTCAGCCATCACCATGAACGAAAGCCCGTTCGAAGCCCTGACCAAAGCCGTGGACGTGATGGCCAGGGTGTATCGTGAACATACCGAAGAATCCCCTCGCCTGGTGTTCCATACCCTGGACGCCGGTGGTGAGGCCATGGCGCACCTGGCACGGTACGGCGATGGGCTGGCGGACGACCTGATTCCGATGGGGCTTGAGCATATCGATCGTATCGGCCATGCCGAGATCCTGGCCGCACTGGGCGCCGGCTATGCGGAAGTCCTGCTGCTGGCGGACAACGAGACTGACCGCCAGGCCGTTGCCGCGGAAGTGGAACTGGCTCAGGCCATGGTGAGCGGTGCCCACCATTCGCCCACCCGGATCCGGGTGGTTGCGACTGACGAGCTCAGTGCAGAAGGGGACAATGCGGGCCGCGTCAGTGAGCCCGTGTTACTGGTTGGCGGCCGCCGTGACATCACACGGGTTACCGTCAGTGCGATGGCGGACGGTGTTGAAGCGCCGATCCCCCTGCCACAGGGCGCGCCCTATGGTGCTATCGAAATCGATTCCGATAAATGCACGCTCTGTCTGGCCTGCGTGTCTCTGTGTCCGACTGGCGCCCTTGGCGACCATCCGGACCGGCCGGAGGTTCAGTTCACGGAAAATGCCTGTGTTCAGTGTGGCGTCTGCGACAGCACCTGCCCCGAGACAGCCATTAACCTGAAGCCGCAACTGGATCTGTCCAAGGGGGCGCTAAGCGCCCGGGCACTGCACGGCGAGGAGCCTTTCGAATGCATCAAGTGTGGAAAGCCCTTCGGTGTTGCCAGCACCATCAACCGGATCGTTGAAAAACTGGAGAATCAGCACTGGATGTACAAAAACGCCGATAACGTCCAGCTTATAAAGATGTGTGACGACTGTCGGGTGAAATCTCAGTTCCACGGGGAAAACGCGCCTCTGGCAGGAGGAGAGCGCCCAAGGGTTCGCACCAGAGACGACTACCTGGACAGCTAGAATAAAAACAGGACGCGACATGGTTGAATACACCGAAGTAGGAAAACCGAACCTGATTGGTACCGACGCTCCCCGGCCTCAGGACAAGAACCCGAAAGGCGTTGACCGCATCATTGCCATCGCCTCCGGCAAAGGGGGAGTCGGAAAGTCGACCGTGGCCTCCAACCTGGCGGTTGCACTGGCTTCGAAAGGTCTGAAAGTGGGCCTGTTGGATGCCGACGTGTACGGTCCCAGCCAGCCCCGAATGATGGGTGTTTCAGGTCGGCCGTCCAGCCCTGACGGAAATACCATACTGCCGCTGCGCAATCACGGGGTGACCCTGATGTCCCTGGGCCTGATGGCCTCTGATGATGAAGCCATTGTCTGGCGTGGGCCCATGTTGATGGGCGCCCTGCAACAGATGATGAACCAGGTGGACTGGGGCCGGCTGGATGTCTTGCTGGTGGACTTACCCCCGGGCACCGGTGATGTCCAGATGACCCTGAGCCAGAAATTCTTTGTCGCAGGGGCGGTTGTGGTCTCAACCCCCCAGGACATCGCGTTAATGGACGCGCGCAAAGGCATCGATATGTTCAAACGGATGGATGTGCCCCTGTTCGGCCTGATTGAAAACATGGCCTCTTTTATCTGCGATGGTTGCGGCAAAGAGCACCATCCGTTTGGGCACGGCGGTGCCAGGGCGGAGGCTGAAAAATTGGGCTCGCCATTCCTGGGCGAGATTCCGCTGGATCTGGACATCCGCGTTGGTTCGGATGGCGGTGTCCCGATTGTGGTATCGAAGCCGGATAGCCCTCAGTCGAGGGCTTTTCAGCGCATCGCCGATGAACTGATCGCCTCCGAAGTGTACGCCGAGGCCATGCGATGAGCGTGTCGCCGAGCTTACCACCGCTGTTTACAGGCGAACGGGTGCCAAACCAGACGGATCCGTTTGATAAGGCCGTCAGCCGTGCCATTGCCGGAGTTGATTCCGGCACGATCTTCTATTCCGACGCGGTGGACGTTTTGCGCGCGGCCCTGGTGCTGGCGCCGGAAACCTCATTGGAAGAGGCTGTCCAGGTGGTCTACGTGGCCCAGATAGGCCTGGCTGAAAGTCTGGGCGCGCTGGCCCCGCCCGAAGTGCCGGTGTTCTTCCAATGGCCCGATCGTATCAAGGTCAATGGCGCGGTGTGCGGCGGTGTCCGTTTTGCTGCGGATGTGTCAGATCCCAGCGCTCATCCAAACTGGCTGGTGGTCGGCATCGATGTGCCTTTTTTGCCGGTGGGCGGCGAGCCGGGCGAGACGCCGAACCAGACCTGTCTGCACGAGGAAGGCTGTGTTGAGATCACGCCCATGGCGCTTCTGGAAAGCTGGTCCAAGCACACATTGTTGTGGCTGACTTACTTCATGGACAGTGGCTTTGAGCGTATACACAATGAGTGGCGGCCACGCTGTGACACCCTGGGCAAAATGATCGACCTGCCAAAGCCCGGGCTCTTTGTGGGCCTGGATGAAAAGGGCCGAATGCTGTTGCGCCAGGATGTCATGACCGAAACAGTGAGTTTGATCGAATTTGCGGAGCACGTATGAAACTGGCCCGAACCCTGCGACTGGATGTATCCGATGACAATGTATTTGACCTGCCGGCTCCCAGCGGTGAATGGGCGATATCCGGCGGGTTTGAGTTTTCCAACTGGATCGAAGCAGACCTGAAGGGAAAGGCCCGGCAGGCCTTCAGCAACGGTTGGTACAGCATCGAGTCAGGCGGTCGTGCCAGTTTTGTGGGCGTGTGCGATATCACCGAAGCGGAGTTGGAACATTTACGCCAGACCTTGGCGCAGACGTTTGTTGAGTGTTACGGCGCTCCGGATATCGATGCGGCCTATCCGGTCGCCTGTGAGGAAATCGACCAGATGCGCAGCATGTGTGAGGACTTCGAGGACAACACGCTGTTGATGGTCAGCCGCACGCTCACCGAACTGGGTGTTGAGGAAACCTACCGCTCCCGGGGCCCGCAGGATGCATCGCTGGAGGCCTTTGCCGTACATGGCAGCGTTGACTGATTACAGTCCGAAACTGCCATAGGGAATAAACCGCACCAGGGTGCCCGGTTCTATCTGCTGGGCGCTTTCGTCCAGCTCCACCAAACCCTCGGACCAGGCCAGGCCGGTTACACGTCCAGAGCCCTCAGAGCCAAATACCTCAACCTGCCCATCCCGAACGCGGGCCCGCAACATCTCGCTGCGCCCCGGTTTCTTATTCTTGGAAAAGCCAGCGGGCACGAGATAACCCTGGGGTTCGAACCAGTTCCCTCCTGCCAGCAACGCCATCGCCGGCGCGCCAAAACGCAGTGCGCAGACCCAGGCGGCGACCGGGTTTCCCGGCAAACCCACCACGGGCGTTCCCAGAAACATGGCCAGCGCCAGCGGGCGGCCCGGTTTGATCGCAATGCGCCAGTTACTGATGTCACCGTGTGCTTTCAGCATTTTCGATACGTGATCCTCGTCGCCGGCAGACACGCCGCCGCTGGTGAGGATCAGGTCGCATTGTTCCGAGCCTCGCTCCAGCGCCGCTTTGACTTCTTCGGCCCGGTCGAGCACATGACCAAGGTCCACCAGCTCATAGCCCAGTTGTGCCACCAGGGCATTCAGCATTGGCCGGTTGGCGTCATAGATCTGCCAGTCGGTGACGGCTGAGCCGACGGGCTTTACTTCATCCCCCGTGGATAAAACGCCGACGCGCAGGCGGTGATAGACGTCGACCGATTCGATGCCTACGCTGGCAAGTACTGAAATCTGGGTTGGCGTCAGGCGGGTGCCTGCCGTGAGGATTCGATCCTGTGCCTTGATGTCCTCGCCGGCTTTGCGCGCGTTGGCGCCGGCTTTTAACGTGCCGTTCAACTGCAGTTGGCCATCTCGGACTTCGCAGTCTTCCTCGAGGACCACGGTATCCGTGCCGGCCGGAATCACCGCGCCGGTCAGAATCCGGATGGCGTGGCCCGCAGGCACGTTCCCCATATACGGTTCACCGGCGGCGCTGCGGCCATCAATCAGGGGCAGGCTGCAGGGCACGTCTGTCAAAGGTCCTGCGAAGGCATAGCCATCGACTGCGGAATTGTTGCTTGGGGGATGAGCGCGAGGCGCATGGACGTCGCTTGCCAGGATTCGCCCATTGATCTGCGACAGCGAAACGGCGTGTTCCACCTCCACTACCGGATGTAGGCGTGAGCGCAGCCGCTCCAGTGCCTCTTCCACCGGCGTCCAGTTCACCCCGGGGGGCAGGGCGAAACAATCGTTACGAAGTGGAGTCGTTGTTTTCCTGTTCATGATGTCCCTGGGCTCAGAATAAAGTCAGCGATGGCGGGTACATTGTTTACATCGAAAACGGGGCCCGGAAAATCCGCAGCGTAGTCCGCTACATAGTCCGCCACCAGGGCAATGATACTGTCGTCCTCCGGGTAGAGGGGCGCACGGGTGCTTTCCTGCCTGTGCACTTCAATCTTGGGATGCAGGTGGGTTTTAAAGCCCTCGACCACCACCCAGTCGCAGGGGCCCAGCCGCGCCAGCAATTCATCCAGCGTTGGCTCTTCAGCGCCGCGCAGTTCGTGCATGATGGCAAAGCGTCGCCCGCCCGCCAGGATAACCTCGCGAGCGCCGGCATCGCGGTGCTTGTAGCTGTCGGTACCGGGTTGGTCGACATCCACCCCGTGATGGGCGTGCTTGATCGAGTTAACCGTTAACCCCCTGCTGGACAGCTCGCGAATCAAGGCTGCTGCCAGCGTGGTTTTTCCGCTGTTCTTCCAGCCCACAATGCCGATGACATTCACTTCAGGTGCTTCTCCGCCCAGGCCAGGTCTTCCGGTGTGTTGATGTTGAAAAAGTCGTCCTCGCCGAACACCACCAGGGTTTCACCCTGGGCTTGTGTCCACTGGCGGATCTTGCGCACGCCGTCGTTCAGGGCGGCTCGAAGATCATCCCGCAACGCGACCCGCCAGCGGCCAAACGTTGGCTGGGGCAGGCGACCACGTTCCGGATCCGGTGTCGCTGCGAGCACCACGGGCGTGTCATGCCCGGCCAACCGTGCAGCGAGGTCCCGGGGGAACGAGGGGGTGTCCGCAGCGACGCTGATCAGCCATTCATGCCCTTGTTCGGCCGCCCAATCCATGCCCGCCAGAACACCTGCCAGCGGGCCTGGAAAATCAGCGATTGAATCAGCCACCACTGGCAGACCCAGATCATCAAACCGACTCAGATCGCCGTTGGCGTTCAACACCACGGCGTCCACCTGCGGTGTGATCCGGTCGATGACCCGCTGGATCAACGACTGATCACCCAGCATCAATCGTCCCTTGTCGCCGCCGCCCATCCGGTTGGCCTGGCCGCCCGCCAGAATGACCGCGCAATCAGTCATGCTCGGCCCCCTTTCGACGGTGCTTTTTGTCCTCGTCAGGAACCTGTGACAAGTCCTGATCGAACACCAGGCGGTGTTGCCCACTGAGGCACGTGAACTTTTTACCGCGCATCCGACCGATCAGGGTCAATCCGACCTGCCGGGCAATATCGACGCCCCAGGCGGTAAAGCCCGACCGGCTGATCAGGGTCGGGATTCCCATCAGGGACGTTTTGATGACCATTTCGGAGGTCAGGCGGCCCGTGGTGTAGAGGACTTTGTCGGCGGCGGTGATGCCGTTCAGGTACATCCATCCTGCGATCTTGTCCACCGCGTTGTGGCGCCCGACATCCTCCATGTACGCCAGAATCTGGCGATCCTGACACAGAACCGTGCCGTGAATGGCGCCGGTTTCCATGTACAGGCTGGGGGTGTGGTTGATCTGGTAGGAAAGATCGTAGAACGTGCTGGTGTGCACCGGCGTGTCTGGTAGCGACAGGCCTTCAAGCCCCGCCATCATGTCACCGAACACCGTACCCACGGCGCAGCCGGACGTCCGGGTTTTCTTTTCCAGTTTGTCTTCGACATCGGTAACACCTGCGGTACGCACCACGGCGACTTCCAGCTCTTCGTCGAAGTCAATTCCGGTGACCTGATCGGTTTCCTTCAGCATACCCTGATTCAGGAGAAAACCGAGGGCCAGATACTCCGGGTGATCGCCAATGGTCATGGCGGTGACGATCTCCTGGCTGTTCAGATAGATCGTCAGGGGGCGCTCCTCGATCACGCTGATGGACTTTGATTGACAGTTTTCATCAACGCCCTCGACGGCGCGGGACAAACGAGGGTCTTTGGGATCGGGCAGTATCGGATTAATCGTCATTGTTGTTATAGCTCTTCCAGGAACGCCACGGACTTGAATCTCGATGCACGTCCCCAGAGATTAGCCTATTTGGCATTCGGGAAAAACAGCTGTTGTCCGTCTACCTTGAAGCCTGCAATCGCTTGCTGGCCATCCTCGGAAATCAGCCAGTTGTGCCACTGTTCAGCGAGATCGTGCTTGAGATGCGGATGCTTCTCTTCGGAGATCAGCAGGCTACCGTACTGGTTGAACAATACTTCGTCGCCGGCAAAAAGCAGCCTCAGGTTCTGGCGGTTGCCAAACGCCACCCAGGTGGCGCGGTCCGACATCACGTACGCGTCCATGGCTGCGGCGGTGTTGAGGGTTGGCCCCATGCCACTGCCGAGTTCGCGGTACCAGTCGCCGTCGGGGTCCACGCCGGCGTTCTCCCAGAGGCGTAACTCGGCGCGATTGGTGCCGCTGTCATCGCCGCGTGAGGTGAAGGGTGCCTTGGCATTGGCAATCGCCGCGAAGGCTTCGGCGGCACTTTGCGCCTCACCAATATTCGCCGGATCGTCTGCGGGGCCAATCAATACGAAATCGTTGTACATGACATCGGCGCGCTCGGTGGCGAAGCCGTTCTCGACAAAGCGCTTTTCTCCGGCGGTGTCGTGCACCAGAAGGCTGTCGGCGTCGCCGCGACGGGCGATTTCAAAGGCCTGCCCGGTGCCCACTGCCACCACCCGTACGTCGATGCCGGTGGTGTCTTCGAACTGCGGTAAAATGGCGTTGAACAGCCCCGAGTTCTGGGTGGACGTCGTTGAGGCCAGGGTGATGTAATTATCAGCGAACGCGCTGAATGCCAGGCCCATGCTGGTTACACCTGCGAGTACAAGGGTTAAGCCTTTGTTCATCTTGTTTTCTCCTTTCGCGCGTGTGGAACTTCCATTGAGTAGCCAGCCGGTAAACCGTCAGAGTAAAACTATCCCACCAGTTCTCCGGCAATAAACGCTTGTGCCTCCCGCGAGACGGGCCTGTTGAAAAAGACGTCGGCGGGGGTGTGTTCGCACACTTTTCCGCCAGAAAGAAACAATACATCTCCGGCAAGGCGCCTGGCCTGATGCAGATCGTGAGTGGTCATTACGATGCGCGTTCCCCGCTGATGAAACTCGCGTACCGCCGCCTCCACGCCTTTAATAGCCGCCGGGTCGAGTGCGGAGGTGGGTTCATCCAGAAACAGCACCTGAGGAGAAAGAACCCAGGCGCGAGCCAGTGCCAGGCGCTGCTGTTCGCCGCCGGATAGCACGCGCGCGGGCGTGTTTGTGCAGGAGGTAAGCCCAAAATGCTCAAGCGCTTCGCAGGCGATCTGTGTACGTGTCTTGCGGGGGATATTGTTCACCGCCAACGCGTGAACGAGATTGGCCAGGGCCGAGCGACGCAACAGTACCGGTTGCTGGAACACCATTGCCTGGCGGGGGCGCCCCCCACGTGACCAGGCCACCTGTCCCTGAGTGGGTGAGAGCAAACCGTGCGCCAGCCGTAACAGAAGACTCTTGCCCGCCCCGTTGGGTCCCATCACCAGGGTAGGGCCGGTGCCGTCCAGGGTGAATGAGCAGGGTCCCAGTAGCGCCTTGCCCTGCTGGTTGAAGGCGACGCCATCAAAACGCAGCGTTGGTGGCGGGAGGAGGGCGGCCGAGGCAAGGAGCGGAACGTTGAATGACGTCATCCTATCCGTCTCCTTGTCAGTTCGCCCACCAAATAGGCGCCTGCGTTAATCAGCATGACCAGCGTCAGCAGCACAATCCCCAGTCCCAGTGCCAGTGGCAGGTTGCCTTTGCCGGTTTCCAGCACAATGGCGGTGGTCATGACCCGCGTGACCCCATCAATATTGCCGCCGACCATCATCACCGCGCCCACTTCGGCGCTGGCGCGGCCAAAACCGGCAAGCAGAACGGTCAATAGCGCAAAACGGGCATCCCACAGCAGAGTGGGCATCATGCGTGAGCGCGACATACCCAGTGACATGAATTGCTCGCGGTACTCACCCAGAAGCTCTTCCACCTTCTGACGCGAGAGCGCGGCAAGAATTGGCAATACCAGGACCACCTGGGCAATGACCATGGCTCCTGGTGTAAACAGGAACCCCCACTCACCCAGAGGGCCGGCTCGCGAGAGCAGCAAGTAGACGGCGAGCCCGGCCACCACCGGAGGCAGCCCCATCAAGGCGTTGAGGACGACAATCATGACGCCGCGCCCGGGGAATCGCCACAGTGCCACCGCCGCACCGAGGGGGAACCCCAGAACGGCCGCGATCAGTACCGCCATAAGCGACACCTGCAGCGAAAGCGCCACGATCTGAAAGAGCGAAGCGTCTAGGTTTAGCAGTAGCGACAGCGCCACGCAGAACGCATTATTTTCCACAGCTGCGTCTCCTTGTTATTGAGCATCGTGGAGTTTCTGACTACGCTTTGCACAGCCTGTTGAAAAATATGCAGCTAAAAACAGTTTAGTGCTTTTCCAGGCAGCAGGAGAGATTGATGACGCTTCCCGCATACCTCACCACGGCCGAAGCTGCCGAGTATCTGCGTCTGAAAGAGCGCAAAGTCTATGATCTGGTCAGCCAGGGCGTGATTCCCTGTGTGCGGGTGACGGGAAAGCTGTTGTTCCCACGCCAGCGTATTGATCTGTGGTTGATGAACCATCTGGAGGGTGACGACGCCGTCAGTTCGCCAACCCCGCCGGTCCTGGCGGGCAGCCAGGATCCACTGTTGGAGTGGGCGGTGAAGGAGAGCGGTGCAGAGCTGGCGCTGCTGTGTCAGGGGAGTGGCGATGGCGTACAGCGATTGATCGCCGGGCGCGCAATGCTCGCCGGGATGCATATCTGGCACGCTGAAAGCCGGGGCTACAATGATCCTGTCACATTGGGGCTGAGCGGCATGCGCGACCTGGTGCTGATTCGCTGGGCGAAGCGCCAGCAGGGGCTCCTCTTAGCCGCCGATAACCCTCACCGACTTGCCCGCTTGGAGGATATCGCCCGCCCCGGCATACGTCTGGCGCATCGCCAGCCCGATGCCGGCGTCAGCCATTTGTTGCAGAGCTTGCTGGCACGCCACCGCCTCGATGCCAGACACCTCACGTGGGCAACGCATCCGTCGCTCAGCGAAGACGATCTCGCCTTGGCCATTCGCCAGGGCGAAGCGGATGTTGGCGTGGGAATCGAAGCGGCGGCCCGGCGCCAGGGATTGGCGTTTATTCCGCTGCAACAGGAGCATTTTGATCTGGCCATGCGCCGGCGCCACTACTTTGATCCGGCCATGCAGAGGTTGCTGGCGTTTGCCGGTAGCGAGCGATTTGTACAGCGCGCCGAGGCGTTGGGCGGTTACGACATCACGGAGCTGGGACATGTCGTCTATAACGCGTGAGCGTTGCCAATAATAACTTTAAAAAACAGGCCAATGAACCAGGAGTTCGCATGCCCTTAAACCCGAAAGATCCAGTGAAGGAGGTCAGCGGGGCGCTGGGTGACATCGGTACCCTGCTGCCACTGAGTCTTGGGGCGATCGGCGTGGCAGGGCTGGCACCGGTACCTGTACTGCTGGGGTTTGCTGTGTTCTACATTGCAACCGGGCTGTACTATCGGCTGCCGATACCGGTGCAACCGATGAAAGCGGTTGCTGCGTTGTTGCTGACCACCGAGGTGACTTCCCAAAGCCTGGTGGCAAGTGGCGTGCTGATCGGAGCAGTACTACTACTCCTGGGCGCAACCGGATGGATTAACCGTGTGGCACGTCTTGTGCCCGGCTCGGTATTGAGCGGCCTTCAACTGGGGCTGGGGTTGCTGCTGGCCAACATGAGCCTGGGGTTGATGGCCACGTCCTTGTCGTTGGGTGTGATTACCTTGGCGGTGTTAGGTATCACCCTCAAGGTGTTGCCGAACTGGCCAGCAGCCCTGATAGGACTTGGTGTGGCGTTAGTGATCGGCGCGGTACTGGGCGCGCCGGGACTGACGCTGCCCGCAGCAGGTTCGGTTCCATTTGCACTACCTCAACTGCCAGGCATAAACGATTGGCAGCAGGCGATGTCCGTGCTGGTGTTACCTCAGTTGGCGCTTACTATCACCAACGCCGTCGTACTGACGGCCCTGGTGGTTGGGGATTACTTCGGCGAGCAATCGCACCGTGTGTCGCCAGGCCGCCTGTCTGTGACAACGGGGTTGGCCAACCTTTTTCTCGTTCCGCTCGGGGCCTTGCCCATGTGTCATGGCGCCGGAGGCGTGGCCGCGCACCATCGTTTCGGTGCCCGGACCGGCATGGCCCCCGTTCTGCTGGGAACCGCTTTGCTCATGGTTGCTTTTCTGCCGGGCGGCTTTTCATTTATTGCCGCCATTCCGGTGGCGGGTCTAGGTGCCTTGTTGTTGGTAGCCGCCGTTGAGCTTGCCATGTCCAGGCGTCTCTGGGCAGCCAAGCCGTCATGTTGGCCGGTCATTGCGATAACCGCACTGGTGACCGTCTGGGCCGATCCCTTTTTCGGGCTTCTGGCGGGGATGGTTGCGGAAGCGGTTCGGCCAGCCCGGTCTCTTGCGTGATTGGAGCTTATGAAACAACCCATCACTGGCTATCATAAAGACAAGGAAAACCACTGGGTTGCACAGTTGGCGTGCGGCCACAATCAGCATGTGCGTCATTCGCCGCCGTGGGTGAACCGCCCTTGGGTCACTTCAGTGGAAGGTAGAAAGTCGAGGCTGGGGCTTGAGCTTGACTGCAGAAAATGTGAGGAGGGTGCTCCGCCGGATAGCCAACCGTGATCAGGTTATCAACGACACAGGGAAAGCCCGTTTAATAATATAAAATGATCGGAAAATCGGCGACTTACATGGAGATATAGGCGGCGCTGTCCGTTGAAAAGTGCCCTGGTACACCAGAGGAGGGGGCTTCGATGAAGGCATTGTGCTCGATTGAGTTAAAACATCGGCTTATTCAGCGCCAGCCAGAATATGAGCGCCAATTGAGCGAGGGCAAGGATGCTCGCGATCAGTCGAGTTGAAAAACGGTACTGGGGTCTCATGGCAAACCGACCGGCGATGATATAGCCCAGTAGCAGCAAGATTTTGCCCGTAAGCCAGTGGTGAACGAACGGCATCCAGCCGGTAACGACTAGCAGGCCCAAGGCTGCAGCCAGTAACACGGTATCGTTGAGGTGGGGAAGCCACTTCAGTGGCGTGGTACGCCAGCCTGGCCGTCCAGAGGCATCGAGAGCCAGGCGAAGAGTGAATAACGCTGCGGTCAGGCAAGCTGTCGTCACGTGAAGAGTTTTCAGCAAGGTATACCAGTGCACTAAGCGTCTCCTGTTTGCGCTCAATCTGCGGGCGCGAACGTCATGATGATGCCTGTTCGTGGCGCTCCGCTAAAAATTCCGGTCAATTTTAAGCTAACTGCTAATGGATTTACCTATAAAGATTTATATAAAATACATTTTATAAAAGATAAACTTCCCTGGTCGTTCAATCAAACTGTTTCTAGGAGTTTGAGTGCTATGCAGACCATTGCGGCCAATCCTGCCAAGCCTTCCGTAAGGCAACTATTCAGCTACCCGTTCAGGATATTTTTCCTTTCGCTGACGCTGATCGCCATCGTGTTCGTGCCGCTGTGGATTTTAGTGGCCACGGGTGTGGTTCAGCCCCCCTTGGCGATGCCGGGTATACTCTGGCACCAGCACGAGATGTTGTTTGGCTTCCTTTCCGCCGCGATCGCGGGTTTTCTGCTCACGGCGGTCTGTGTCTGGACGAATACCGAGCGTACACATGGAGCCCGGTTGCTGGGACTCTGGTTGGTCTGGCTTGCCGGGCGACTACTGCTGTTGCTGGGGGGCGGTCTACCTGATCTTCTGCTGCAGGTCGTTAATCTGGCCTTCCTGCCTTTGGTTATGCTCGATGCCGGCTGGCGGATCTGGCAGGCCCGTCAGCGGCGCCAACTCGTGATTTTGATGATATTGGGTCTGCTCTGGAGTATGCAGATCGCCTTTGTGGTGACTCTGAGCACTAAATTTATCGCCGGAGGGCTGATTATGGCCATGGCATTATCCGGCATCATTGGTGGTCGTATCACGCCGGCATTTTCCTCAGGGTGGTTGCGTCAGCAGGGTCGCGACCCTTCAGTGATCCGGGTTATCCCGAGGCTCGACCTGCTCGCGGTTCTGAGCATGATAGCGGTGCTGGCGTTCAAGCTGGCGGAGCTTAATGTTGCCACTGGCGCTGCCTCCATTGCTGCAGCTGTGTTCATGCTGGCTCGACTGGTGGGCTGGCGAGGTTGGCTTGTCGCCCGTAACCCACTGCTATGGATTCTCCATGTATCGCTGCTTTGGATACCGGTATCACTAGTGTTGCTGGCCGGCTATCACTTGCTGGGTTGGCCGGCCAGCGCATGGGGGCATGCGGCGGGACTGGGTGTTGTCGGCAGCTTGGTATTGGGTGTTGTTGCCCGCGTAGCGCTCGGGCATACAGGTCGGCCGTTGGCTTTACCGCCGGGAATGGTGACGGCCTTTATTGCGATACAGCTGGCAGCCTTGGTTCGCGTGACGACGGCGTTTGGCGGTATCGACTGGGTGCTTGGTGTACGCATGAGCGGAGCATTGTGGGTGCTGGCGTTTACGCTGTTTCTGGTTCGCTATACCGGTATTTTGATGAAGCCCAGATTCGACGGGCGCGAAGGTTGAGATTAATTCAAGCAATCTGCAATAAACGTAACAACTGTGGTTTTTGCCGTTCGGTTAGGATATCCGCCAGGGTATACTGATCCAGGGTGTTAAGGAATGCTCGCAGAGCCTCTGCCAGGATGTTCTTCAGCCCACACACCGGAGTGATACAGCACTGGTTGTCGCTGGAAAAGCACTCCACCAGGTTCATGTCCTGCTCGGTTTCACGCACCAACACGCCGATATTGATGTCCTCCGGTCTGCGGTGCAGACGCAGACCACCATTCTTGCCACGAACGCTCTCGATATAGCCCTTCAGTGTCAGTTGGTGCACCACTTTCATCAGATGGTTCTTGGAGATGTCGTAACTGTCGGCGATTTGCTGGATGGTGACCAGCCGCTCCTGCTGAAGGGCGAGGTAGATCAATACCCGCAGCGAATAATCGGTGTACCGAGTGATGTGCATGTAACTACTCCTGATGGGTAACGACTAGCAAGGCGGTCGGGTAAGGAGGAAAAAGAGCGGACCGCAGAAGAATATACCCCATCCCGCCAAAAGCCACATCGTAGCGTCAGAGGCGTACAGGATACCCCAGCCCGCTGGCTAGCGGTCGCTAGTGTACGGGTCTTCCCAACGCTTTCAGGGAAATCAGCCGCAGAATATAGGACAGCTTCACCAGCGTAGCGAAAATCAGCGTGCCGATATGAGCCGCGATTTGAGCCTGCAGGCTCAGATGGTCCGCGAACGGATAAGAAACTAGCACCGTCACAATCAGCGCCAGGACGGCTACCAGCAATGCCGTATTGGCAAACCCAAGTACCTTGTCCATGCATCACCTCATAAACATATATTAAAAATACATTTTAAATATAGATCGATGACCAGAGCTTTGCAAGCCAGTTGGCTGCGTGGAATTACGTACGCTGATATTGGATTTATAGCCCGCTAGAGATATCGCGTCGAAGGGCGGCAGCGGGCACTGTTACATCAGCAAGGCGTGACGCTGGCGATGCAGCGCGGGCCAGGAGTTGATAGAGATTGGCGGAGAGGGGGTCGACCGAGAATTTGCGAGAAAAAATCGTTGGGCAACTAAAACCGGGATGTTCACATTATCGGTAGTAAAAGATGTTGTTATCCATTTCAAAAAGCTAACTGGCGAGCCGTCTGGTGTCGCTGGTGAAACTGAATAGTTCAAAGCTGCACCCGTTTGCTGGACTTCCCTCGGTACAAAGCTGGAGAGCCCCCCCTTCCGCGAGGTCACCAGAGGTAGCAGTCGAAAATCGGCAACAAAACCCCGAAACCCCCAGCGTTCTCAAGAATGAGCTCGCCGTTTACGCCCGAAATGAGGGTAGACAACATCATGGCGAGACCGGTTAGGGCCTGAACAATCAAGAGTGGTCCGACGGCTAGTGCCGCGTGCGACAAACCGATAAAGCTCAGTTGGTCTTGGAGAAACAGATGTAATAAGCCCGCTAGTGATCTGATCATTGGGTACTTTCATCGTTGGCGTCATGTTTTTTTTGGGGGGGGGGGGCACCAAATTGAGATGTGAGGCCTGGGCAGTGATCAAGACACTGTCCCAGTTCTCCATTCATTGTGGTTATAGAGAGCCAACCGCCTAGCAGCTTTCAGGTCATTACAACGACTTCAAATATTCGACGAGGTCACTCTGTTGATCCTCATCGAGACCAAGGGCTTTTCGGTCGTTGTAGAGCGTGACGACATCCGCAAGCGTTGCAGCCATTCCGTTATGGAAATAGGGCGGGTGTTGCCAGATGCCTTCCAGCGGAGCTGTGCGGTACATCTTGGTTGCACTTCGAGATGCGTACCCCGGAGCTCCGTCAGGCTCCGGTTCACTCACAACATCCGATGGATCATGCAAACGACTATTCGCGTCTGTGAACTTGGGCCCGCTATGGCAGGAAGAGCACTGTGCCTGGCCATTGAACAGCTCTTCTCCACGGGCTGCTGCTGTAGGATCAAATGAACCTTCGGGAGGTTCTGGCGAGAGCAGCGACAGTTGATAAGCCTGTAGCGCCGGGAGCTTATCCGTTACAAGATCTTCTGTGCCGTTGGTTACATCAACCCCGGTTCTGGGTTCGTAAAAGGAACCTTCCCCACCCATCTGGGTGACAGCGACGTATCGGTTCCAATAGGCGATATCGTTGCCGTCTCCGGTTGATGTTGTCTTTTCGATACCGTTCAGACCAAACGCAGGCGTGATGACATGCGGACTGCTGATACCGTCCTGATTGAACCTGGCGTCGTACATCCCTGGCCCCCAGGAGTTGTAGATGTCTTTTTGTGCGGGAGTAAGTGCAGGCGACAAGGCGATAATGGCACCCGGGTTCAGGTCACGGTTGGCCCATCCGTCAAGTCGTTTGCCAATGCCCGGGGCAAAGGAATTGTCCACGGTCGAATGGCACAACGCGCAGGTCACACCGACACTGGTGAGCGTATCCACGTCGTTTACCTCCTCCACGGTGCCTTTGACACCGACTACCGCATCCAGCTTGAGTAATGCAACGGTGGTCGCAGGTGACTCCAGATTAATGGTTCCCTGTGCGATTCCATTAACTACAGCTTCAGGAAGTGCTTCCGCATCTACTTTTAGTCCCACAGAAAGGGCTGTGACCGGATCAACGGCTGACTGAATAACATCGTGCATTTCCAGCACGTCCGTCCAGAAACGTTCATCTCCAAATGTGTCATAGCGGAATATCTCTTTTCCGAGCGCAAGAGTTTCCGGGCGTGCCGTTGTCCCAAACGTCCATCCAAAGACCTTTCCAAGCGTGTTATTGGACACATCCTTTACTTCCGCAGCGATCTGTACTTCGCAGTCCTTGTTCTCGGGAAGGAGAGTATCCGGGGTCAAAAAAACGGTCCTCGCGTTGTTCTGGAAGCTGACATCGGCAAACGTTACCTCGGATTCGTCACATTCAAGGCGAACCTCGGCGGCCGAAAAAGTAGTGCTATCAAGTGAGCGGTTAAAGGTGATCGCAACCTGGGTATCAACTGGAATCAGTTCACCCTCGGCTGCCGGGCTGACGCTTTGCACAGCGAAAGGAGGCGAACTTCCGTCACTGCACCCAACCAATGTTGCGATGCAAATTGCCCCCACCAGGGCGCCTACTGTCTGTAGGTGTTTCTTATTGCTGTTCATATCCCGTTTCCTTCGTTAGGCCGGTAACGGCGCACGTAAATACACCCAAACCCCGATTATTCAGGGCTGGCTAAAGCGACAGATGCGGGAAATTGGAAAAGGTTACCGAAAGTTTTCGGACGGTGGGTGGCACTTTAATGCATTGCCGTGATGACACTACCGACAAAAAAGCCTGAAACCTTTTCGTCAGAGCTGCATCTGGTTCATTGCCACATTAATTAATCACAAACGAGGAATGGCTATGAAAAAGTTACTGATCGGTTTGTTGGGTATGAGTCTGGCAGCAGGCGCGTTGGCCCATGACGAAGACAAGGTTGCCCAGATGCCGCCGGAGGGACCGTATGTGCAGGTGAGCGAGGTGTTGCCGCTGCCTGCATTTCTGCCGGGCCTGGGGACACTTTTTGTTGATCCGGACACTTTGCCCGCTGGTCCATTCTTGAGCTATGACCACGATGGAAAGTTGTCGGCTACCGTCTACATGACGCCCCTTGAGGAATTGAAGAACGGTGTCGCTTACGATGACCTAGCGATCGGATCTCATGAAGTGACGGCTGTTGACATCTACTACAACGCAGGGCATCCCGGCGTGGAAAGTCCGCATGCTCACGTCGTGCTATTCCACGACAAGGGCGCCAAAGATCGGTTGGCCAAATAGGCGACGAGTTGTCTCCCTTTTGGTTATCTGAGAGCACAAGGAGGGCCTATGGCATAACACGGCTGAACTGGGTTGGGATCGCAGGCAGAACGCTTACTTGGGTTTGAATAAAACGGGAAAAGCATGCAAGACCAACCCTGGCTCAGCCTGGGTGCTGAAACTTACGCCCCTTGTTTTGCGAATAGAGGCCGTTGATGACCATAGGAATTCAAAATATTTGTACGTTTGTCGCGTAACCTTTTTGAAATAAGAGCATCTGATCAGTAAGACGTTTCTCAAATACCGATTGGACTGCCCGCCGGGTATCTGGCTATGAACTGTTCAAGGCGTAGATTACTGAAGTTGTCGGGCTCGCTATTACTTCTGAGTAGTGGTGTGACTGAGGCTGCTGGCGAAAGCCAGGTTGTTATCAAGATGCAAGGTACACCCAGAGGTGAAAGGGTTTGGTTTGATCCGAAGGGGATTGCGGTAGATCCGGGCACAACAATTACCTTCGTCAATCAGGATCCTGGGAATTCTCACACGGTGACGGCGTATCACCCTGAGTATTTTGATCGGGTGCGGCGGATGCCAAAGGCTGCCAAACCGTTCGGTAGTGGCCATTTGCTTCCGAACCAGAAATTCAGTCTGACGCTGACGATTCCTGGTGTTTATGACTATTACTGCGTGCCGCATGAAATGGCGGCTATGGTTGGGCGGATCGTCGTTGGAACGCCTGAAATGGTGGATTGGGATAGTTCCGCTCTGCGTGCGGGCGGAGTGAGTGGACATGTAGCGACTCAATTCCCTTCGATCCGCGATATTGTTAATGAAAGCTGACAAGGTCTCGTTATGAAAACTTCTGTCGACTCCCTATCGCCCAAGCCCACCATTGGCTTGCAAACCTCTGAAGACGAGCTTGTAAGACTGGCAAAACAGGGGCATGAAACGGCTGTAAGGGAGGTGATCAGAAGGCTTAATCCGCGTCTGTTTCGTATCGCCCGAGGCATTATGGATAACGATGCCGAAGCCGAGGAGATCGTCCAGGAAACCTACCTCATTGCCTTTTCCCGCATTGCAGAGTTTCGTGGGGATGCCAAGCTTTCAACCTGGGCCACTAAAATCGCGTTAAATGTTGCCCGAATGCGATTGAGAAAACGTCAGCCTACCGAAGAATACGACTCGGTCTCGGAAGAATTTCATCAGGAAGCATCAGTCATAGCGTTTCCAGGCAGCAGACAACGTTCCCCCGAAAACGAGCACGGCGTTGCACAGTTCCGGGAATGGTTAGAGGCAGCAGTATCCGAACTGCCGAGTCATCTTCGGGTTGTGTTTGTTCTCAGAGAGGCAGAAGGGATGGCGTTGGCCGACATTGCGCTGGACCTCGGCATTACCGTTATGACCGTCAAAACACGCCTGTTCCGCGCAAGACGACATCTTAAGTTGTTACTGGAGTCGCGTATCCAGGGTGGGTTTGAAACAGTCTATCCATTTGATGGCGCCCGTTGCGCCCATATGGCGGATTCCGTTGTCGAGCTCCTTGCTGATTTTATCCGTCCTCCCAGTTAGTGATTGTCCCATTCCGGCTCAATTGACGATCTAAATGCAGTTTGTAGTTGTCCAACGCGCATTCATCGAAAGGGCACGTGGACACCAAGCGAAAGGAAATTCATTAACAAACTATTACTGGCGAAGTCTATCCTGATGGGGAGGTGCGTGATACACGCCGGAGATACGATGGGACGCGGCACTTTGGAGGAACTGGAGCAGCTTGATGCCTGGTTTGGCCGTCAGAAAATCATACGCACAAAATCCTCATCGCGGGCAACCACCACTGGTGTTTCGAGAGAGAACCAAATCAGTGGCGCCAACCTAAAAAATACACAATGTTATTCCCAAAAGTTATCCGGAATGTACCTAGATCATCTCCTGTGGAGAACAAACCTTTCTGCTCCTTGTTTTTTAAATATAATGGGTTGAATCTGATTTATTGTTGAGGAGGTAAGAGTGAAACGTCTTCTAATTGTATCGAGCTGGGGTTTAAGTATTTCTGTTTTAGGAGTTTTTGCTTCAGTGCTCATGGCCTATCCTTGGGCATCGAGGTTTTCGATAATGGGTCAGATCATCGCTCATATTTCGATACCGCTATGGGCGGCCGGCGTTAAACTGTTCTATGTGTTGAGATTAAATGCCCTGAGAAATATGGAGCGGAGATTGAATATGCTCGCCAAAAACTCGCGTAGCGCAGAATAATAGATCCAATAACCTGTAATGCCTGCGCTTTAAAATTATCGAAGCATAGGTGGAAGTTAATATGTATATTGCAAATTTTTCATTCATGGAAAACTGCGTAATAGGTTCAGTAAGCGGGCTTACTCTTTGGAATGGGGGGCTCTTTTCAGAAAGGTTGATGGTGAATGATGCTGCATGGTTTTTGGCCACGAAAGAGGAGGCAGAAAAGTGGTCAAGGCAGGCCATTTTCGACAGTATGTTAGGCGAAATTAAGCCGGCTGTGAATGGCATAAGGTTATCTGTTGCGATCCCCATTTTATTTTATATGAAAGGATTATATAGATTCACACACGATCTGTATGGATCGGGTTCTCTCGGAGCGAATTCTCTTGGGGTGGACTCATATTCGATACGTGAAATAATCCGGCAAGATTTTATCGAGTTAAGTTACGATCTTCCGTTTAATGGAATACTGGTAAGTGAAGGTAATTATCTGCTGTGGAGCTTCAATACTTACTCAGTTTTTATTGATTAGAGTGAAGTGGTGGCCAGTCGGTCGCTCCGGCCTAGCCCGCGATCTTCATCTGACGTCCTTGTCAGGGCGTCGCTAAGCAAAATCGCTATGGTTACACCGAAGATCAGGATGCAAAATGCATATAAAAACAGCCAACACGATCTTTTATTGTAGAAAGTGGAAGGAATGTGTCGACTTTTATAAAAATAAAATCGGGTTTGAGGTAAGGATGTCTCTTAATTGGTTTGTTGAGTTCAAATTAAATGAGGCGTGTCGTTTAAGCATTGCAGATGAATCAAGAGCCTCAATTGATAGCAATGAGGGTAAAGGAGTAACCATTGCACTCGAAGTAGGTGATATCGAAACTGTACATATATACTTGAATGAGGCGGGCCTTTCCCCTCCACCTATAAAAGATCATTCTTGGGGAGCAAGAGTCATTCATATTCATGATCCGGAAGGCAACCGGATCGAATTCTGGTCTATAAACTTGGGGGCTAAATAACAATGCTAAGGAGACTCTGAATAAGTCTCAACATCCGCGACAAAAGGGCCATCGCCAACCGCATAGAATTCGTTGTCGCCATGGATCAGATAAACTTCTCCGAAGCCGAGCGCCAGAACGCACAACCTCCTTATCCGCTATCTGCCGTGCTGCTCGATGGCGCCGTTCATACGAACGTACATTACGATCAGCCTGTTGGTCCCGAAGGACTGTCCCTCCCCCAGCCCACACGCTGTTGCTAAGGTTGGCCATTGATCGTGACTTCACAGCAAGACAGTCTTTGCGGCGTTAAAAGATGTTGCTGTCCATTTCAAAAAGCGAACTGGCGAGCCGCTTGGGATCGCTGGTGAAATTGAAGAGTGAAGTGGACCCGTTTGCTTAATTTTGGGTTTGGGTTATTGTGGGACTGAGAAAGACATTTTCCTGGGTAAGAAACCTATGAATTTTCCCAACACTGCACCCCTTAAATTTCATCGGACTATGTTGTCCGAGAGGGCGTTGTGTCTTGCCGCTTTTCACTATTTCCGCTGAATTCGTCGTACTAATCGCCGAGTTCGGCGAGCCCCCCTGAACAAGCACACCAATTGAATATTGCATTCCAGGCTTAGAGGAGTCGGTATGTCCGAACGTCCAGCTATTTATGTCTTAGACCATGATTTTGATCGCTTATCTGCCATGTTGGAAAAACAGCCAAATGGCAACGCGACAGCTGAAGCGCTCTTGCAGGAGCTTGATAGGGCCACTCTGGTTGAGACCGAAAACCTTCCTGCTGGCACCGTGACCATGAATTCTTTGGTCCATTTTAAAAATGAGGGGAACGACGCCGAGTATAAGCTCAGGCTCGTTTATCCGAGACAGCCAGAGGCAGATGAAGAGCATGTATCCGTCTTGGCTCCGGCAGGTGCGGCCCTGTTGGGGCTTCGAGTAGGTGATCGTATTGATTGGCCTTTGGCCGGCAAGAAAAAGCTCAGTCTGAAAATCATCCATGTGACTCACGTAAACTAAACAAGGAAGGCCCATGCATCAAAAAGACACCCTTGAAGCGCTTTACGAGCAGGTGGTCCTGAGAAACCCTGCGGAGCCAGAGTTTCACCAGGCTGTTCTGGAAGTTCTGGAGTCTTTGTCGCCGGTAATCGCCAAGCACCCGGAGTACAAGGAAGCAAAGCTGCTGGAGCGAATTTGTGAACCAGAGCGGCAGATCATTTTCCGGGTTCCCTGGGTGGATGACTCAGGAACGGTGCAAATCAATCGTGGTTTTCGGGTTGAGTTCAACTCGGCCCTTGGGCCGTTTAAGGGTGGTTTGCGGTTTCATCCCTCCGTCAATCTGGGCGTGGTTAAATTCCTGGGTTTCGAGCAGATCTTCAAAAACTCTCTGAGCGGGATGCCAATCGGAGGGGGTAAGGGTGGTTCGGATTTCGATCCCAAGGGACGATCTGACAATGAGATTATGCGGTTTTGCCAGTCCTTTATGACCGAGTTGTACCGACATATTGGTGAGTACACCGACGTACCAGCAGGCGATATAGGCGTTGGAGCCAGAGAGATTGGCTTCCTGTTCGGCCAATACAAACGCCTGACCAACCGCTACGAATCCGGTGTGTTGACCGGGAAGGGGTTGGGCTGGGGCGGAGCCCGTGTTCGTAAGGAGGCGACAGGATACGGAACCGTTTATTTTGTCCGGGAAATGCTGGCTGCTCAGGGAATGGAACTGGAGGGCAAAGAGGTGGTGGTCTCTGGTTCCGGGAACGTCGCAATTTATGCGATGGAAAAGGTTCAGCAGTTCGGTGGCAAGGTTATCGCCTGCTCCGACTCGGAGGGCTACGTCTACGACCCTGCCGGAATTGATGTCGGTTTGGTTCGCCAGATCAAGGAAGCGGAACGTGGTCGGATTAGCGACTATGCAACTCGTCGTCAGAACGGCAGTGATTTTGTGGCGGGAGCGTCCATTTGGTCGTTGCCCTGTCAGGTTGCCCTCCCGTGCGCAACTCAGAACGAACTGACCGGCTCAGACGCGATGGCGTTGATTCGCAATGGCACCATGGCTGTCGCCGAAGGTGCCAATATGCCGTGCACCCCAGAAGCGGTGAAGTTGTTCCGTGATGCTGGCACCTTGTTTGGTCCGGCAAAAGCCGCCAATGCAGGTGGTGTCGCAACCAGCGCTCTGGAGATGCAGCAGAACGCTTCTCGGGATTCCTGGAGCTTCGATTACAGCGAACAGCGCTTGAAAGACATTATGATTGAAATCCACCGAGCCTGTTTCGAGACGGCCGAAGAGTATGGCAGGCCCGGAGATTATGTGTTTGGTGCCAACACCACAGGGTTCTGTAGGGTGGCTGATGCGATGTTGGCATTCGGTGTTATTTGAGTCGAAGCAATCTTGAATCGTTAGAACGCTAAAATTCGTCAAATGTCGCCATTTTTGCGTTCGCTTCCAACTTTTCATTGTTAATGGATAAAATGACGATGCCACTTTCCTCGCCGCCGACGCTCAGTTTTATGTAGTCGCCAGGCCTGCTGCCAAACAGCGCGAGTCCAAGAGATGAGTCTATCGGTAGGTCTTTCGGATGGACGTCTCTTGGCCCAATAGCTTCCACTAACCGGAATTCATGAGGCTGGGAATCTGCACAATCTATAATCGTGACCCAGCTTCCAATCGTTGCCATTTCATTCTCTCCAAGAATAATCGCTTTTATCAGGCGACGACACTTTCTTCTCATGATTCCCAAAGTATCTAAAGACACAAGAAAACCAACATCAATGTTCATAAAACCTCTGATCAGAAACATGATAAATTCATATAAGGTGTGAGAGTTCGATAAGTAAATGCAGATGACATTACCGGAAAAAACCGTTATTGAAGGGGAAAGGTTGACCCTTTCCCCTATTGCTAATCAGGCGTTTTTTTGTTTTTTATTTTTTCTTTTCTCTTTCAATGTTTTTTTAGCCTGTTTTTTCGGTTTTTCCTTACTCATTTTCATGCTCTCAGTTATAAATAGCGCTGCCGATAGGCGCTTTATAAAAACTGGTCGGCATTTTATTCATGCAATCTGATCACCTTTGATATTTTTCGGGTTTGCCAATAGGCTACCTTCTTTATTTATTTAATCAAGTGAAGGTGACGTGTGCTCATAAGGTTCTAGTGGTTCCGGTTGCAGACATAGAAATACTAAGAAAATATCAGTGTGTGTCTTCGGTGCTCGTCCTGATGTACAGGCGTCCGTCTTCGCCCTCAAAAATAACGCCAGCGCCGATCAGGCGGCATAGTCCATGCATCGTTATGTCTTCGTTAAAATCCAAGAGTTCTGAAAGCTCATGTGGGTGGGGCAGCGGTTCGTTGATGTTCCAATAATTAGAGTCAATAAAAAAACGTAACGCGTCAGTAGCCTGCTGTTTTTTTATTAATCCAAAACAATATTTTCGAAACAAAAAAATTATTACGTTCACGAAGATCAAAGCCTCCAAATAATTATTTGGTGAGCATTTTTCGAAAACGAGCAGAAAATGGGAGGCTCAGTCGCGGAGCCTCCCTAATCTATTTTTATTGTTGTTGTTCCGAAAAATGCCTTGTGCAACTTTGGCCTGAATCCCCTCAGTATTAGTTACTACTATGCTTTCAGGCGATGTACCTAATAGCGCTAGTCCAACGGAGGAGATCGTTTATGTTATTTTGCAGTAACTTTAATGGTTGCGAGCACAGAGCGTGCCGTGCTCGCTTACTAATGGAAGGTGGTCAAGAGATACTTTCGTGAAAACATGGCTGCTCTCAATGTGTCCTGAATCCCAACCATAGCAACAATTAAAATAAAGGCAAGAGTGGAGCTTACAATAACTGGCAAGACGACGAGCGGATGGACTTCTCGCTTCTGTGAGGCCGCTAGCGTTTGCCAACTTTAGACGGAGAGCTGGATGCGCTGGAAGGAGGACGTCCGGTCAGGAGAGGAGAGACAAGGCAATAGTTTTACTACGCCCTGTTTCTTACTCTGCACCGCGCCTAGCGAGGCTGTCTCTGGAGGTCATGGTTGATCTGTTCTCGCGTCGTATTGTGGTGTGGTTCATGAAAACCACTCTAGATCGTTGCCTGGCATTGCGGTTGCAATGCTGATGGCGGTCTGGCGTTGAAGATCGAAGGAAAAAGTAATGGTTCAATCGGATAAGGAAGCAAGCATGCCGGCCGTGAGTTTCGCTAGAGGCTCTGTCCCTATCGAACAACACATCGCATTAGCCGATGTTGCAACTATCGGGAGAGCACATTGATGGAGAGGCATTCCGGTGTCTGAACTCTGAGTAACTAGTGAAACTTGCCTGAGACCAAAAGAAGAAGTTGATGGCTATCTGATGCACTACTGCACCGGGGTAAGTCCATTACGCCGAATCCGATGTCCACCACATTTCGCGCGAAACACTGCGGAACGAGGGGATCTCTGTGGCGGATGCTGTCGCCCGCCTGGACATGAGCCTCGCCGGGGCTGAGGTTTACTCTGACTATGTGCCTGCGGACCGTCCATGGATCGCCAAACTATACGGCTATCAAGGCAGGGAGCCATCTTTTCGGTTCCGTTCTTTTTATAGCCTGCTGCCCCCGGATAAGGTACGCCTCGTACATAAGGAAATACGATTCGACTCAAACTGAACACCGCGCTTTCGCTGATGTCAGGAAGATCATCTGCACGCTGAACTATATTTCGCCAGATTAATGGCATGGTAATCGCGATCAAGGCATCCTCTATGGACACCTCCTGATGCACATTGGACCTACGCCAGTCCACAAAATCGTTTTTGGCTGTCTTGTACTGAGAGTTGGACTTACCCCGGTGCAGTAGACACTCCTAGCCTATGATAAATGGGGCGTGTCCATTTTATTGGGGGAAGTCCACAAGGAATCCCCATTCCTAGGCAAGGCCACCATGACCTACAGCATGGGGCTCCCAGAGCCAGAGAATAACTTCGGCGTTGATCTATCAGTCTTCTGGGGGGATTAAGGTATTGATGGAGCAGAAAGGATCGTCAACCGCTTAATCCGGATACCCCAAAAACTCATGAACTAAAAGGCACAGTGCGTGACGTTTAACTTATGCGCGGTGTCTTTATTCATAAGCTCAAGCCTGATGCCTCGGGCCAGAATGTATAAGAAATATTTTCAATAAGTCGCTGAGAATATGGTATTAATGCCCGCAACACGCATATCGAAGGTAATATTTACATGCAAGATATTGGGGTATCCGTCAGTGGGCTGCTGGGGCTAATTATTACCAGCTCGATACTCATTGCTGTACCTGGCCCAAGCATCATGCTTTTTGTTGGGCAAGTTATTATGAAGGGCAGAAGTCATGCGTTGCGTGGCGTGATCGGCAATGCAATTGGCATGTTAAGCATTGCGATACTTCTTTCTTTTGGGCTTGGCCCTCTTATACTGAAATCCGATTTTGCTTTGCCTGCTATTAGAATGCTGGGTGCGGTCGCCTTGCTGCTTATCGGCATAGGGTATCTTGTAGCCTCAAAAGCGGCGAGTCCGGCTGCAACTGACCAGCCAGCAAAGAGAAAGTCACCGCTCACTGCGGGAGTGATAGTGGGTATAACCAACCCCAAGGCATTGATCATGTTCGGAACCATAGTTCCAAGCTTCCTCAGCGGCAATCTTGCGAGCCCCACGAACGTCCTAATCATGTACTCGATGATACCTATCCTATTGGGTATTGCGATCGATAGCGTGTGGGTTGTAGTTGCTCACAGCTTAAGCTCCCGCCTTTTTTCCAACGCAGACAGTGTCAGAATAGTAAACCGTATCGGAGGAGGCTTAATTATTCTGATGGCCCTTATTTTGGCACGCGAAGCTGTTTCTGGGTTTTTGTCAATCAACAGGTGGCCGGCACCGTGGGCGTGACCGAACTGGGGGAAGCTTTCGCTATTTGTTGAAAAACTGAGTGTGCCGTGGCACAGAACCGGGCTGCTGTTGTTCCCTCCGGTAATGATCACGGCTATTCCGTATCTGAAGATAATCGATTTCTGGTGACCGATTTACCCCGGCAAATGAATCAGCGGAAGTGGCGATTGGGGTTTGACGGTCTGGATCGCAAAGTTGCTTCGAATGTCCCGAACTCCAGGTAACTTGAGCAGCGTATTGGTCAAAAACTCCTTGTAGGCGCGAAGATCGGGTACCACAACCTGCAACAGGAAATCCGACTCCCCGGACACTAGGTGAGCCATCACCACTTCCGGCATAACACTCACCGCCTCGCAAAAAGCCTCGGCTTCCTTTTCTTGATGACGCTCCACTTTGATGTCAACGAATACGGTTAGCCCCAAACCCACTTTTTCCTGATCCAGGATTGCGCTGTAGCCCTTGATCACCCCGGATTCTTCAAGCAGCCGCACCCTCCGTGAGCAAGGCGACGGGGACAGGTCTATTCCCTCGGCCAGATCCGTGTTGGGCGCGCGGCCATCCGTCTGCAGTGCCTCCAGAAGCTTTCGATCAAATCGGTCTAACTTATGGATTGGCATAAGAATCTCCATATAAGAATAAAGTTAGCGAATAGCACCAATTTTATATTCCTTTGTGGCTGACAACGCAACCATACGCTAAACAACGGGCGGTATAATCAAGGCCTTAATACCGACAAGAGACATGACCCGTGGCTGACCTTCTACTGTTCCTGACTGCGCTCGTTGCGATTTACCTTACGCCAGGACCGGACATGTTCCTCGTGCTCGGCACCTCCGTGAGCAGTGGCCCCAGAAACGCCATGGCCGTCGCTGTGGGCCTTGCCATTGCCCGGGGCTGCCATGTCCTGCTGGCGGCGGTAGGGCTTGCGACACTGTTTGCGACTCATCCCTGGACCTACCACACGGTACGATTACTGGGCGCGGCTTATCTGTTCTACCTGGGTTGGCAATTCTTCCGGACAGGTCATTCTCTCCCTGATCAACCCCAGTCAGCGGCAGGTACTCTGCCACCAGCGGGATATCTGGCTGATTTCCATAGAGGGCTGGCAACCAACCTGCTCAACCCCAAATCCCTGATCTTCTGCTCTGTACTGCTCCCGCAGTTCATCCACCCGGAACTCTCAGGTATTGCCGGACAGTTCGCCATACTGGCACTGATTCTGGTGCTGACCGGACTGGTCTTTGATTTTGTCTACGCAGTTCTGGGGCGGGCACTCTGGGCAGTTACCAGCGGCAATGCCCGATACCGCAGGACCCAGAACAACATCTTTGGCTGTCTGCTGACAGGCATCGGGCTGAAGGTTGCGTTGGGTTGATTCAGCGAAAGCGTCCGGCTATCACACCCAGTGAGGCAGACACTCACCTGGGCGCGATTGTGGTCGCGGACAACATGATTCGCGCTGCCCAATATATACATATGAGTTGGACCGACGCTCTCCCAGGTTACCCTTCCCGTAATTGACAGCACCGGCACGGGGAATTGTATACTTGCGCAAGCTTAAGGCATCTGTACTGGTTCGCTCTAACGTTAGAGAAGAAATTGGGAGCGACACCGGGCCTTTTTGCGGCCTCCGCATACTCTAACCATTTTGTAATTCCAACAAATGGTTAGAAACATGCAAAAACCTCACGTATTCCTCCTGTTACTCATACTTGGAACGGCCTTCTGGGGAGTGTCGTTCTCTTTCGTCAAAGTCGGTGTGGCAGACGGCTCACCTTATGTCTTCCTAGCCTATAAATTTGCCCTGGCAGCAATAGTCCTCTCAGTACTGTTCGCGAAAAGATTCAACCGCCTGAACCGGAAAACCATTGCCGCCGGCGCGTTGATTGGACTTCCGTTGCTCTTAGGGAACGTGTTTCAGACTATTGGGCTACAACACACCAGTGTCACCAACACCGCATTTATCACCGGCCTGGATGTTCTTCTGATTCCGCTATTCAAGTGGGGCTTATTCCGAAAGCCAGTGCAAAACCGCATATGGATTTCCTGCTCACTTGCACTTTTCGGGCTTTACTTGATAGTCGCGCAATACGGTTTACACCTGAATGTTGGCGATCTATGGACGATGGCCTGTGCAGTGTTCTTTGCTTGCTATGTTATGGCTGTAGGGTATTTCTCACATCGATGTGACGCAATGCTGACAGTGACAATTGCGATGACGGTATGCAGTCTCGGCAGTGGTCTCGCGGCACTGTTCGATAAGCAAGCAGTATGGATGCCTTCAGATACGCACTTTTGGGAGGGGATTTTGTTTGCGGGCCTGCTTGGTACCGCTTACATGTATGGTATACAAAGCTCCGCTCAAAGGTATCTTGAGGAAGAGAAAGTAGCATTAACCTATCTTTGCGAGCCTATTTTCGCAGCCATCGCCGGCATGATCATGCTCGGGGAGCCTCTCAGTCTTCGGACCATGGCTGGTGGGGGGTTAATCTTGATCGCGCTAGTAGTAGCAGAACTTGATTTCAAGCGCCGGCAACCGCGAGATGCTTAACTGATCAGGCATCACTTCGTATTAGTGCGAGCTTGTTTTCCATTGGTGGGGCAATAGCTCTTCGATGTTGTTCTTCTTCTGGGTAGGCAGGCGGTTCAACACATCTTTCGAATAGGTATAGGGATCATGCCCCTTGAGTTTGGCAGACTGGATTAACGTCATCACCGCAGCGGCGTGCGTTTGGGTTGCTTTTTTGTAGCCCATTTCTGTGAATGAACATTCTATAGGTCCAGCGGCATTCCCGAACACTCGGAATGTCAGGCATTCTCACCAAACGTTTTGCGCCAAACCCGAGGACTTACATGGTGACGCTGCTTGAAGTGTTGCCGGAAGGACGTTGCGGTATGGAAGCCGATTCTTTCCGCGATGGCTTCCACCGAAAGTGATGTGCTTTCCAGCAGCTCACGTCCTTGCCGCAGCCGCTCACCGACCAACCACTCCATCACCGTCATGCCGGTTGCCTTCTGAAAATGGCGCGTGAAAGTGCGCCGGCTCATGGCGGTGCGGGCAGCCAACTCATCGATGCTGTGGGTGTCGGCCAGATGTTCCCGCAAGTAATCCAGTAGCCGGTTGATGTGGGCATCCTGGGTGGAGATTGCGACTGGCTGTTCGATGAACTGGGCCTGGCCGCCTTCCCGGTGCGGAGGGACCACCATAAGGCGGGCAATAGTATTGGCGATCCTGGCACCGTAGTACTCCCGCACCAGAAACAGGCAGCAATCGAGCCCAGCGGCGGTTCCTGCGGACGTAACCAGCCGGTCGTCTTCCACATAGAGGGCGTTGGTATCCAGATTTACTTTCGGAAATCGCTTGAGAAAATCCTGCTCAGCCAACCAGTGGGTTGAGGCCCGTTTGTTATCCAGCAAACCCGCATAGGCCAGCGCATAGGTGCCGTAGCAAAGGCCCACCACATGAGCGCCGCGCTCATGGCAGCGGAAAAGGGCTTCAGACAACTCAGGGGGTGGTGGTTCGTTCAGATCATGCCAGCCGGGTACCAACGCAATATCAACCGCATCCAATAGTTCCAGCCCCCCATCCGGCTGCACGGTCATGGCCCGCTCGGATGCCAGGGGCTTTCCGTCCGGGGTGATAATCAGCAACTCGAACAACGGGCCTTCGGGCAGGGCAATGCTGAACACCATGTAGGGCACGGAGAAATGGAAGGGGCTGAATTGCGGGTGAAGGATAAGGCCGACTCTGGGTAGTGCCACGATGTCACTCCTGAGGTTCATTTAACCCGATGATAACTGATTGGCCCAATTCTTTCGATCACTGTCTTTCAGGTCAATATTGCTGGTGATCAGATCTCCGTAGACTTTATTCCATCAACGAACACCCTGTTGGAGGATGAATACCATGTTGATTAAAACCTTTGCTGGCGCTCTGGTGCTGGCTTCGACTGTTTTCGCTGGCGCTGCTTTCGCCGAATCTGGCACTCAGGCATCCAGCCACCAGATACAGCAAATCCGTAATGCCACCATAAAGGTTACCTACGGAGAGACCACCTTTTTGATCGACCCCATGCTGGCGGAGCAGGGCGCTTATCCGGGCTTCCCGAATACGTACCGTAGTGAGCTGCGGAACCCTCTGGTTGGCTTGCCCATGGCGGCAGAGGACGTGATCGAGGGTACCGATGCGGTGATTGTGACCCACACCCACCTGGACCATTGGGACGATGCCGCCCAGAAGCTGTTGCCGAAAGAGCTTCCGCTGTTTGTGCAAAATGCGGCGGATGCCGAGATGATCCGTTCACAAGGCTTTCAGGATGTACGCATCCTCGATGACCAAGTGGAGTTTGGCGGCGTGACACTCCACAAAACCGGCGGGCAGCACGGCTCCGATACCCTCTATGCCGTTCCTGAACTGGCCAAGGCGCTCGGTGAAATAATGGGTGTGGTTTTTGAAGCCGAGGGGCGGGAAACTACGTACGTGGTCGGCGATACCGTGTGGCGTGATGAGGTGGTGCAGTCGCTGGAGCGCTTCCAGCCGGATGTTGTGGTACTGAATGCCGGCGCTGCGGAGTTTACCGGCTTTGAGGGCGACCCGATCATCATGGGCAAAGAAGATACCCTTCGCGTTCACCGCGCTTTGCCAGATGCGGACATTGTCGCCGTGCACATGGATGCGGTGAACCATATGACCCTGAGCCGCGAGGAACTGGCAGAGTTCGTTCAGAACGAGGGAGTTGATGAGCAGGTTTTGATCCCGGCGGATGGTGAGAGTCTTTCTTTCTGACCAGAACACACCTGAAATAAATGACCAAATGAGGAACCGTCTAATGAGTAAACGAGCCGTTATTGTCGTCGATATCCAGAATGAGTATTTTGCCTCCGGCAAACTGCCACTGGTGAATATTGAACAGGCAGCCGCCAAGGCGGCACAAGTGATCGACGCAGCGCGTCAGAACAAAGACCTGTTGGTGCATGTTCACCACGAGTTTCCGGATCCGAATGCGCCTGTATTCACGCCAGGCTCAGACGGCGTCAACATCCACGAATCCGTGGCACCGGAAGGCGATGAGCCGGTTATTCTCAAGAACTATCCCAACTCATTCCTGAAAACCAGCCTGAAAGAGTTGTTGGATTCCAACGACATTGAGGAAGTGGTGGTAATAGGTGCCATGAGCCATATGTGCATCGAGGCTACCAGCCGCGCCGCTTCAGACTTCGGTTACAAGGTCACTGTGCTAGAAGACGCCTGCGCCACGATGGATCTTGAGTTCAACGGTATGACCGTGCCTGCGGCACAGGTTCATGCCACGGCTATGGCGGCGCTTGAGTTTGCCTATGCGAGTGTCCAATCTACAGCGGATTACCTGTAAGAGCCATTATCCACTGGCCGAATGGCTTGGCGCAGTGGGAAGGCGGAATGTCGTGGAGCCTGAGTTGACTGGAAATCCAAAGACCGAACGGGGTAGAGCTCGGTAAGCGTCCGAGGATCTCATCTTGAGTCAGACACTGCGGGCGTCAGGATAGTGTCCACTTATTTTCTAGTGGACACTTAACATGAACAACCAAGCGTACCGGAGACTTTAAAAATACCACTCATGCGGAAGTTGAACGGGAATGATCCGTATGCCTATCTGAAGGATGTGCCGGCTACCAGAACGCTCTAGATAATCCAGCCGCCAGAATACCTGAAGCAATCGCCAGTAATGGTCTTTTAATCAGTAACATCACAACGGCTGTGCTCACTAACGCCAGACGAGCTCCATGGTCCCCTTCGACTGCCATGGGGGCAATAATAGCCACTAACACGGAGCCAGACATGGCATGGATGAACTGTTTGACTCGAAAGCTGATCGGCACAAAAGACATCACGTAAACACCGCCCCAGCGGGTGGCCAACGTAACCAATGCCATCGTTAGCACAATAACTAGTACACCAATGCTGCTGGTTTCAATGTTCATCACGATCCTCCCATACCAACCCGGCAAGACCACCGGCCAGTGCGCCAGTAATGACGTGGCTGTTTTCCGGCAGATACCAGTGAGCGAGTAGAGAGGACGTAGTTGCAACGACCCAGATGGCAAGCATTCGCAGATTCTTGTCACCGCCAACAACCATGGCTAGCAGGAAGCAGCCCATCACCATATCCAGACCCAGACTTTTCGGATCTGTGACCACATTGCCAAAGTAAATGCCGAGCCAAGTGCCGAAAACCCAGAATGACCAGAGTGCGAGGCCACCGCCAAATAACAAGCCCAACCCCGGCTCTTTACGACTGAACGCTTGCATGGCAGTGGCCCAGTTGGCATCCGAAGCAACCATCATTATGCCGTAACGCTTTGTCGGCGTGAGTTGGCTGAGCCAGGGGTAAAGAGTGGCTCCCATCAGAAGATGTCGAGCGTTAATGGCGAATACCGTAATCATCATGGTGAAAAACGGCACCTGTGAGCCCCAAAGGTCGAGGGCCGCAAACTGCGCAGCACCCGCGAACACGAGGGTGCTCATGAGCACAACCATGCCATCACCTAGCCCGGCCTGATTTGCTGCGAGCCCAAATGCTGCCCCGAATGCAACGACGAACAAAGAGATGGGCACCAATTGCTTGAAGCCTGACCATACCAGTGGTTTGTCGAGCCGGTGTAATTCAGTGTTAGTAATGTCCAATTTTCACTCCGCATTAATCTCACAAGCCTGGCAACTATGGATTTAGACGATGCTTTAGAAAAGCGCATATATCGACTAGGATCTATTTGATATTCGAATGTTTCCGGAGGTGTTGGTGAATTACCACGATCTTCAGGTTGGCTGGCTTAAGTGCTTCGTAGCGGTGGTGGATGCTGGCTCTTTGTCTGCGGCAGCACCGGAGGTTCATCGCTCCCAGTCGGCTGTCAGTATGCAACTTAAGAAGCTGGAATCTGCATTGGGGTGTCGGTTAATGATGCGCGGGCCACGCCAGCATCAACTGACACCGGAAGGACAGAAACTGTTGGGCTATGCCCGGCGCATGCTGGACCTGCATTCTGAGACTCAGGCTGCGTTTCATGGAGAAGAGCTAAAGGGGCGCATTAGGCTTGGCGTACCAGACGACTATGCGGCGAAATACCTGACTCCCGTCCTGAAAAGATTTGCGCCACAACACGGTTCGGTAGAAATTGAGCTGGACTGTGAACAATCCACCTCGCTCATCCCCCGCGTTGAGTGTGGTGAACTGGATCTCGCATTGGTTTCTCGGGATCACCCCCGACATGGCACTCTATTATTTTATGAACCTATGGTGTGGGTAGGATCCGCGCAGTTTCAGGTCTGGCGCAAAGATCCACTGCCAATTGCTGTCTATGAAAGCACCAGCCTTGCCAAAAGGAGCGCCATCAACTCACTGGGCTTGCAAGGACGCCGCTATAAAGTGGTTTACAATAGTTCTAGTCTGGCGGGCCAGGTTGCGGCCGTGGAGAGTGGTCTTGCGGTCGCGGTGCTGACGCAATGTAGTGCACCTTCCCACCTGGAAGTCCTTGGTAGAGACCATGGCCTGGGCCCGCTGGAGCCAATGGAGGTGTCGGTCTTCCGTAGTCAGGCATCTCAGAATTCCGAGGCGGTAGACCGACTTCACGCACTATTGGTTAAAACACTCCGCATGGCAAGTCTCTAGTACATCGGGAGCTTGTCAGGATGTCATGGCCGGATGTTTACATTTACCGCTCAAAATACGACCCTCCTAATACGCACCGAAAGGAGATGCTGAGATAATAGTGGTTCGACATTTTGACCGGTGGAGGAGGCTAGTGGGCCGGAGTAAGTCCAAGTCAGCGGCGGATCTGAAAGCCGTGCAAAGGTCACGTTAATCGGTGGTGATGCATCGGCCTAAATTAACTGGGCACTGCCAAGGCACCGTTTGGGCACAGGCGCAATGATAGAGAAAAATTCCTGCTTTTAATCTTGCCGTGCAAAAGTCACCGATCGAATCAGAGGTTTTCGGATTGCTTAGGTGCGAGTGACACAGGTGAGGAGGTTTTCTTGAGGATAACTCATTGATTTGCCAATTAATGGCCCGCCCGTCAGGATTCGAACCTGAGACCTTCGCCTCCGGAGGGCGACGCTCTATCCAGCTGAGCTACGGGCGGATGAAATCTAACGCTTTGGCGTCAATTTCGAGTGCGCAATCTTACGTGTGATGGGGTGCTCTGTCCAGTCCTGTTGGTGGCGATCTGCTGTCCATTGGGCATCAACCAGGGATATTCTTTGCCCTGGGATTTTTGGGGTAGTAACGCTCCGGCAGCCGTTCGATATGAGGGAAGAAGCGGGTGTCCTTGTAGGGCATTTTCATAAAGCCGGAGACGCCCAGGCCAGTGATCTGGCCCACAGCGGAGAGTATCTCATCCAGCAGGCGGCTGAATTCACTTTCCCGGTCCGGGTCCAGCAGGCGGTAATGGCTGTGGATCTTGAGGTGTCGGGGCAGGGCCTCGAAAATGATCATGCCGGTGTGGTGGATGTCGTTGAGGGATTCCAGCGCGGTGATGATGGCTTGCGGCAGCACCAGGAATTCTTCCGGGTCGGGGCCGTCTTCGAAGTAGGAGTGCACCCGTGACTCGTCTTCCACTTCCGGCGCGGCGCTGACTTCGTATTTCAATTGCATGCCGGGCTCGGGCACGAAAGGCTGGTCGGGTTCGGCGCGGTCGATGTGCAGGGTGTTGCGGGCGTTGAACAGGCAACTCTTGAAAATCCCCTGGCGGTAGATGGCCTGGGCCAGGTACACCATGTTGTTGACGGCGCGGATAAACGCGGTTTTCAGTGTCGGGTCATGCAGGTTCAGGGACGTGTCGATATAAACGCCATCGGTTTCCCAGCGCACGGCGAGTCCTCCTTCGACGGGATACCGCCCCAGTCGGCTGACGGCGGCCAGGAAGGCTTTTTCGGTTTCTCCCATGCCTTGCATGAAATTTTTATAGTAGCGGTCCAGCTGCACATCGTTCACATCATTGAGGGTTTCCGGGGCGCCTTCCTGACGGAGGAAAGACTTCCGGGAGCTGTAAACGACCGTGTCGATTTCATGGTCGGAGGCGCGGGTCCATACCGGCACCATGGGGCCCAGCGGTGGTTCCGCGAGATCGATCATCACCGTGCGTGCCATTCGCGACATTTCGTTCAGGTAGTAGTCACCGGCTTTTCGCCGCGTCTGTGGGTCCGGAGACAGCATTCCGTCGAGCATGCGGGCGAACTCCATCGGCAGCCCGAGGGACGCGGCGGGAATGGCCTGGTGCCCGAACCGGCAAGATTGGCCGGATGCCAGCGCATACAATGTGCCCGCAGCGCCCTGTTCATCAAAACGAGGGGAAGACAGCCCACCGTTCAGTTGTTCCTCGCCGATAAAGTAGACATCCCCCAACCGGGCGTTGGTCTGTTGCAGGTTATCGGACATCAATTCCATCACGTTGGTGGTGAGGAACTGCTGGTTAGCGTCCAGCTGGGCGAACACCGACGAGCCCCAGTCGATCAGGGCAATGTTCTCGGTGCTGGCGTCAAACACCAGGTTCGAGGGTTTGATGTCACCGTGCACGATGGGGCGCCCCGAGGGGCCATTCTCGCGGCGCAGGTTGCGCAGGATATCCGCAATCTGGTCGGCAATCCGCATGACCAGTCTGGGCTTCAGTCGGCCCTCCCGCAGGGACACCTCTTCCAGGTTCAGGCCTGCCGCGCGTTCCATCACCAGGATGGGTTGGTTGTGGGCCCGTTGATAGGCAACCAGGCGAGGCACCCTCGGATGCCGGACCTGCTCGAGGATATAGGCTTCATCCTCCAGTCGGTCCTGCAGGTGTTGGGGAAGGTTGATGCGGGTGAATTTGAAGACGTGTTCGGGGCCGGAGCTGTCCTGGTGTGGCAGGCGGCCGGCGAATACGAAGCCGTAGGCGCCTTTGCCGATCAGTTCGATGTCCTGGTAACCCAGTTGGCGGAGCTGGGCGGCGCAGAGCGCCACCCAGTCCTTGAGCTTCTTGGCATCGTCATGGCTGAGCAGATAGATCGACTGCTCTTCTGGGATGTAGAACTGCTGCAGTTGCGTCTTCTGCGCCATGATGCTCCGTCAGCCTAGATGCAGCAGCATCGACTGCGGCGATTCCAGGTAGCCTTTCCAGCGATTGCAGAAGCGTGCAATGGTGCCGCCATCGATGATGCGATGGTCGCCTGCCCAGCTCACGGTCATGATGGCCCGCTCGACCACCTGGCCATTGCTGTCAAAGCGCGGCAGTTTCTGGGTACGGCCAAGGGCCACAATCGCCACTTCCGGTGGGTTGATGATCGGGGCGGCGTAGGTGCCACCCAAAGCGCCAATATTGGAAATGGTGATGGTGCCACCCTTGAGATCCTCCTGGCTGACACGGCCCGAGCGGGCAGCCTCGGTCAGGCGAGCTACCTCGTCGGCAATGCCCAGCAGAGTCAGGTCTTCCACACCCTTGATGTTGGGAACCATCAGCCCGGCTTTGCCGTCCACGGCCATGCCGATATTGCACTGCGGCTGGTAGTGGATCTCGGTGACGTCGTCGTTGAGGCGGCTGTTGAGTACCGGGTATTCCTGCACAGCCAGGGCCATGGCCTTCATGAAGAAGGGCATCAGAGTCAGCCTTGATCCGCTGGCTTCGGCTTCTGGTTTCAGCTGTTCCCGTAGTTTGAGCAGGTCGGTGACATCGATGTCCTCACTGTAGATGAAGTGGGGAATGGTGGTCGCCGAGGTAACCATGCTGCGGGCCATGGCGGCTTTCATGCCGCGGATGGGCTCAACGCGCACTTCCTGTTCCCGGGATGGCCGGCGGCGCTCACCGCCTGAGCTTGCCGGTTGCGATTCGCCGGAGCTGTCCTGTGCCGGTGAGGTTGTGGCGGGTTTGTCGAGATGAGCCAGTACATCGGCCTTCAGTACCCGGCCATCCTTGCCGGAACCTGTGATGTCCGCCAGGTCCAGGTCGTGTTCGCGAACAATGCGGCGTACAGCCGGGCTGGCCGGCGTCCGCGGTTGGTTGCGGGATACGACGGGTTGCGCGGTGGTTGGCGTTGGTTTCGATTCTGCGTCCGGGGCTGCGTGTGACGTTTTCTGGGCCTGAGCCGGCTCGTCACGCTCACGGGGAACGAACTCAAACAGCGGTGAATGCACCCGCGCCATTTCCTGCTGCTTATGGTAAAGCTTCGTGACACGGCCGGCCTTGGGGGCGGTGATCTCGACCATGGCCTTGTCGGTCATGACGTCCACCACCGGCTGGTCTTCTTCGATCTCGTCGCCCTCGGCCACGCGCCATTCCACCACTTCGCATTCGACGATGCCTTCGCCGATGTCGGGAAGGATGAAGTCCTCCGTCGGGTCGTCGCCATCGGCTTCGCCGGAGCTGGCTTGTGCCTGGGTTGCCGGTGTTTCACTGGCCGTTTTCGGGGCTTTGGGCTCAGGCGTTGAATCATCCTGGCTGTCGCCACCTTCCTCCACCAGTTCGAACAGCGGAGCGTGCACTTTCGCGATGTCCCCTTCCTTGTGATAGAGGCGCGTCACCTTGCCTTTATAGGGCGCCGGGATCTCCACCAGCGCCTTGTCGGTCATGACTTCGGCCACCGGCTGGTCTTCTTCGATGATGTCGCCTTCGCTGACCAGCCACTTGACCAGTTCGCACTCCACGATACCTTCGCCGATATCGGGCAGTATAAAATCACTCATGATTGCTCTCCTGTCCTGATATCAACCTAGAAATCCACGCTCGACCTGATGGCCTCGTAGACCTTCAGGTGATTGGGCAGGTGCTCTTTTTCCAGCACCAGTGGGAAGGGGGTGTCCATCCCGGTCACGCGAGCGATCGGGGATTCCAGGTACAGGAAGCAGCGCTCCTGTATGGTCGCCGCGATTTCACCGGCAAAACCACCGGTCAGTGGCGCTTCGTGGGTGACCACCAGGCGCCCGGTCTTGAGTACCGACTTGGCCACGGTTTCCACATCCCAGGGCAGGATGGTTCTCAGATCGATGACTTCACAGGAAATGCCTTCTTTCTCCGCCCGTTCGACGGCGTGCTCAATCACTTCCATCTGCGCACCCCAGCCCAATACGGTGATATCGGTGCCTTCCTTGATCACTTCGGCTTCGCCCAGCGGTAGCCGGTAGTCTTCGTCGGGCACTTCCCCGACGGAGGCGCGATAGAGACGCTTGGGTTCAAAGAACAGGGTTGGGTTGGGGTCGTGGATGGCGCCCAGTAGCAGACCTTTGGCCTGATGCGGGTTGCGGGGCACCACGATTTTCAGGCCCGGTGTGTGGGCAAAGTAGGCTTCCGGCGACTGTGAGTGGTAAAGCCCGCCGGCGATGCCGCCGCCGTAGGGCGCACGAATCGTTAGCCCGCCCACGTCGAACAGACTGCCCGAGCGATAACGGAACTTGGCCGACTCGTTCACGATCTGGTCGAAGGCCGGGAAAATGTAATCGGCAAACTGAATCTCGGCCACGGGCACGGAACCCTGTGCGGCCAGGCCGTTGGCAAAACCGACGATACCCTGCTCGACCAGCGGCGTATTGAAACAGCGGTCCTTGCCGTATTTCTGTTGCAGGTTGCTGGTGGCGCGGAATACACCACCGAAAATGCCCACGTCTTCACCGAAACACAGCACCCGCTCGTTGGCGGCCATGGCAGTGTCGAGGGCGTTGTTGATGGCCTGGAGCATATTCATCTGGGTCATCTCACGCACCTCCCTTTGCTTGTTCTGCGGTTTTCGGATATTCGTCCGGATGCCGGCGGATGTGCGCCTTGAGTTTGTCGAATTGCTCGGCCAGCCCCGGCGGTACCTCGTCGTAGACGTCGCTCACCAGGGTGTCGAGCGCGGGTGGCGGCCGCTTCTGTGCCCGTTTCATGGTTTCGAGCACTTCCCGGCGCATGTTTTCCTGCAGCTGTTTCTCATCGTCCTCACTCCACCACTTCTTGCGTTCGAGCCAGAGACGCATGCGCAGGATAGGGTCTTTCTCGCGCCATACCGCTTCCTCGTCCTTGCTGCGATAGCCGGAGGGGTCGTCCGAGGATGAGTGTGCCGCCAGGCGGTAGGTCATGGTTTCAATTAGCACCGGCCGGTTGTGCTCCACCGCCAGCTTGCGGGCTTCCTTGGTGGCCTCATGCACGGCGAGGATGTCGTTGCCGTCAACACGGATCACGTCCATCTTATAGCCGTAGGCCCTGGGTGCCACGCCGTCAGCGGCGAACTGCTCGGCGGCGGGGGTGGAAATGGCGTAGCCGTTGTTCCGGCACAGGAAAATAACCGGAACGCGGTGGACGGCGGCCATGTTCAGGGCAGCGTGGAAGTCTCCTTCCGAAGCGGCGCCTTCGCCAAAGTAGGTGATGGTGCAGTGGCCTTCGCCCGCCAGTTTCTGACCGTAGGCGTAGCCCGTGGCCTGAGGGATTTGCGTGGCCAGTGGCGAGGAAATGGTCATGTAGTTCAGCTTGCGGGAACCGTAATGAACTGGCATCTGGCGACCTTTGCCATAGTCCAGTTCGTTGCCGAACAGCTGGTTCATGAACTCATCAATAGAAAAACCGCGATAGGTCAGAGAGCCCTGTTCACGGTACTGAGCCATGATCATGTCGGCGTCATCCAGTGCGGCGGTACTGCCAATAACCGCGGCTTCCTCGCCGGTGCACTGCATGTAAAAGCTCAGGCGCCCCTGCCGTTGGGCCGCGAGCATGCGTTCGTCGAGAATCCGGGTGGTGACCATCGCCCGGTAGATGCGCAGGGCTTTGTCTTTGTCGAGCTCAGGAGCCTTGGCGCCTTTGTAGAGCGAGCCGTCCTGCTTGAGTAACTTGAAGGTGGGAATTCGGAACTCCGCACCGTCGGTAAAAACCGGGTTATAAACAACTTTGGATTTTGTTGTTGTCATAATCCTCTTCCTGGGGTAGTGGCCTGAGGAACAAAACACCCCTTGTGAGGGTGTCGATGCTTGCTTTGAGTATAGCCAAACTGACGGAACCTGGTGCGGCCCGGGTCAATATCGGCTAAAGTTTACCTTAACGTAAACTGGATCGTTCTGGTAGACCCCGGCGGGGGATTTTTTACTCAGGGTAGAGCGGCAGGGGTGTCACACTGACGAGCGAGTCGTCATTGCCAATATTGACGGTGCCGTCCTGGACGGTGCATTGCAGGTTCATGCCGCGCTCAGCCAGGGCAGCCAGAGACTCGGTGTCGTCTGTCGGCAGGTCGACGATGGTGAGGTTGTCGAAGCGAGTCAGTTTGCCCTGGTGTTTCTCCCACCACAGTGGCACGGCGCGGCCACCGTAGGTGTACAGGATAACCTGATCCGCCCGGTTGCAGGCCTTGCGCAGACGGCTCTCGTCGGGCAGGCCGAGTTCGATCCACAGTTCGATCTCGTCGCTCAGGCTTTTTTGCCACAGATCCGGCTCGTCGTCCGTGCTGATCCCTTTGGTGAATTCCAGGCTCTCGCTGGCGTTCAGTATGAAAGCCAGCAGGCGTATCATCATGCGCTCGTCGGTCTCTGACGGGTGGCGGGCGATGGTGAGGTGGTGGTCACCGTAATAGTGCCGGTCCATATCCGCGATGTTCAGTGTTGCTTTAAAGATGGTTGCCTTGAGCGCCATGGGGTATCCGAACTGGTGTCAAACTTTGGGTATGGGCTAGTGTAGAGCAATTCGTTACTTGATGAGCATGACAATATGTCGATGTTGCGGGGTTTCCTGACTCTGGTTTTATGTTTCATGCTTGGCGAAGCCTTGCGACTGGTTTTCCTGATTCCGGTCAGCGGCGGTGTGCTGGGCATGATTCTGATGACAATCACGCTGATGCTTAAGGGCAGTGTCAGTGATGACCTGGCCACGGCGAGCCAGGGACTGATTTCGGTGCTGGTGCTGCTGATCATGCCGGGCGTGGTGGGTGTGTTCTTCTCTGCTGATCAGTTCAGCGGCCAGTGGCTGGCGGTGGCGGGGGCGCTCTTGGTGGGCACCTTTTTGAGTGTGCTGACCACGCTGCTGCTGATGGCGTCTCTGGTCAAGGCAGGGCAGCGGAGAGCGTCGGATGACTGATCTCCTGGAGCGTTTTCTCGCACTTCCCAATACCCTGTCTGCGAGCCCGATACTGGCGATTGGGTTAACCCTGGGCGCGTTCTTCGCGGGCAACTGGCTTTTCAGGAGGATGGGGCGACCGCTTTGGTTGCCACCGGTGGTGCTTTCGGCCTTCCTGTTGTCGGCCACCATCGCGCTACTGTCACTGGATTACACCCGTTATCAGCAGGGAGCCCAGTGGCTGATGCTGTTGCTCGGGCCAGCCACCGTCGCGCTCGGTATACCGTTGTACCAGCAGATGCACCACGTGCGGGCGTTGTGGTGTCCGATTCTGTGCACCCTGCCAATAGCGGCCACCCTGGCGGCCGTATATGCGGTCGTGATCGCCTGGGCTCTCGGGGCGACACCTCTGGTGCTGGCGTCCCTGGCGCCGAAGTCGGTGACCGCGCCCATTGCCATTGGTATTACCGAACAACTGGGCGGTTCGGTGCCGCTGATGATGGGCGGGCTTCTGGTGACCGGTGTTGTCGCAACGCTCTTTGTCGACCTGCTTTCCAGGGCGCTGTCGATCACCGACGACCGCATTCTGGGTTTTGTGCTCGGGCTGAACGGCCATGCGGTGGGAACGGCGCGAGCGTTCGAGATCAGTCGCACAGCCGGTGCCTTTGCCTCCCTGGGAATGGGGCTTACAGGGGTGTTCACCGCACTGATTCTGCCGCTGGCGTTTCGCCTTTGGTAAGCGCCCCAAACAGGGTCATTCACTTCACGAATAACGCCAAGTCGCAATTTCGATTGCTGTTCGGGTTTTCCACGACTAGTTTTTAGCGCAGACATCTGGCGTGAAGTTGCGCCGATGTGCCGCAAAAATTCTTAAAACAGCGACGGAAAACGCGATGAAAACACTACTGACTGCTTTTGTTGGTTCCATGGCCCTGGCAACAGCCCCGATGGCGATGTCTGCCGAGGCGAACAAGGAACTGAAAATGGCGTACGACGCCGACCCTGTAAGCCTGGACATTCACGAACAGCTCTCCGGCGGCATGTTGCAGTTAAGCCACATGACCTTTGATCCCCTGATCCGCTGGACCAAGGATCTCGGCTTCGAGCCGCGTCTGGCGAAAAGCTGGGAGCGTATTGACGAGAACACCATGCGCTTCGAGTTGCGTGAAGGTGTGAATTTTCATTCTGGCAACGAGCTGACCGCCAAAGACGTCAAGTTCACCTTTAATCGCCTGAAGCAGAGCCAGGACTACAAAGCCATCTTCAAACCGTTCAGCGAACTCAAGGTGATTGATGACTACACCTTTGAGCTGGTGACCAACGAGCCATACCCGCTGCTGCTGAACACCGCGACTTACATCTTCCCGCTGGACAGCGAGTTTTACACCGGTAAGACCGAAAGCGGGAAAGACAAGAGCGCCATCACCAAGCACGGCAATTCTTTTGCTTCCGAGAACCTGTCCGGCACAGGCCCTTATGTCATTACCGGTCGTCAGCAGGGCGTGCGTGTCGAGTTTGAGCGCTTCGACGATTACTGGGACACCGAGTCACCGGGTAACGTCGGCAAGATCGTGCTGACTCCGATCAAGGAAAACAACACCCGTGTCTCCGCGCTGCTGTCTGGCGGTGTGGATTTCATTGCACCGGTGCCGCCGACCGATCTGGAGCGTATTCGCCGTGACAAGAACGCCGATCTGGTGACTATGAGCGGTACCCGCATCATCCTGTTCCACATGAACCAGGACCGGGTTGAAGCGTTCAAGAACCCGAAAGTGCGCGAGGCCATTGCCTATGCCATCAACCAGGAAGGCATTGCCGCCAAGATCATGAAGGGCTTCGCTACCCCGGCCGCTCAGATGTCGCCGGAAGGTTACCAGGGCCACAACGAATCCCTGGCAACGCGGTTTGATGTCGAAAAAGCCCAGCAGTTGATGAAAGAAGCCGGTTATGAAGACGGTTTCACCATCTCCATGATGGCGCCCAATAACCGTTACGTGAATGACGACAAGATCGCCCAGGCGGTTGCCGCCATGCTGGCGCGTATCAACATCAAGGTGGATCTGAAAACGCTGCCGAAAGCCCAATACTGGCCGGAGTATGACGCCCGCGCCGCCGACATGATGATGATCGGCTGGCACGCAGACACCGAGGACTCCGCCAACTTCTACGAGTTCCTGACCTTCTGCCCGGATGCGGACAGCGGTTCGGGCCAGTACAACGCCGGTAACTACTGCAACCCGGAGATTGACGAACTGGTCAACAAGGCCAACGTCGAGACGGACCTGGACAAGCGCACCGCCATGCTGAAAGAGGTGGAGCAGCGCCTGTATGACGACGCAGCGTTCGTTCCCCTGCACTGGCAGGACCTGGCCTGGGCCAGCAAGAAGAACGTGAAGATCGAACCGATCCTCAACGTGATGAACTTCCCGTACCTGGGCGACCTGGTCGTGGAGTAACAGCCTTTATGGGCGGGCCGGCTTCGGATCAGCCTGGAGCCGGCCTTTTGTTTGCAGCTTGACCCGGAATTTTTCATGTTAGCGTTTTTGGTTCAGCGAATTTCCCAGGCCGTACTGGTCATGTTCGTGATCAGTGTGATTGCTTTCGCCATTCAGGATGGCCTGGGCGACCCGCTTCAACAGATGGTGGGCATGTCGGTCTCGCAGGATGAGCGGGAAGCGATCCGTGAGGAAATGGGACTGAATGACCCATTGGTTGTGCAATACGTCCGGTTTGCCGGTAACGCCCTGCAGGGTGACCTGGGTATTTCCTATTTTTACGGAAAGCCCACCATGGACGTAATCCTCGAGCACCTGCCGGCCACCCTCGAGCTGGTGATCGGCGCCAGCCTGATTATTATTGTGTTCTCGGTGCCCATCGGGGTGTTCGCCGCGATTCGCCCTCAGGCATGGCTGTCCAAATTCTTCATGGGGGTCAGTACCGTCGGGATTTCCATTCCGGTGTTCCTGACCGCCATCGTACTGATTCAGATTTTCTCGATCGGTATCACCGTCGACTGGTTCCCGCAGGATGCTGGCTGGGGGCAGTGGCTGAACGCCGCACTATCCACTGAAGGCGGATTGCCGTCCTACGGTCGGGGTGATGACCTGACGCCGTTATTCGGCACCTGGGAATCCGGCTTTTTCTCCCAGGGCGGCCTCCTGCACCTGATTCTGCCGTCGGTATCGCTGGCGTCCATCATGCTGCCGCTGTTCATCCGCCTGATCCGTGCGGAAATGATGGAAGTGCTGCAGAGCGACTACATCCGGTACGCCCGCGCCAAGGGCCTGAGCTCTTCCCGGGTCTATTTCCTGCACGCGCTCAAGAACACCATGCTGCCGGTGATTACCGTGGGCGGTGTGCAGATCGGCATCATGGTGGCCTACACCATTCTTACGGAAACCGTGTTCCAGTGGCCCGGTGTCGGGCTGATGTTCCTGGAGGCCATCACCCGCAGCGATATTCCCCTGATCGTGGCGTACCTGATGGTGGTAGGCCTGATATTCGTGATTACCAATACCGTGGTGGATCTGATCTACGGTCTGGTGAATCCCACCGTAAAACTGACAGGTAAGAAAGCATGACGACGGCGACTCTTTCACGCTGGGATCGCTTTCGCGAGTCCTTCCTCTGGTACAGCTTCAAGCGCGACAAGGTGGCGATTGCCAGCTTTATCGTGCTGTTGTCCATGGTGCTGGCGGCCGTCTTTGCGCCTTTGCTGGCGCCGGCCGACCCCTACGACCTGGCCCAGATCAATATCATGAACTCCGAGCTGCCACCGGTCGGCCTGGATGGCTCCGATCCGGCCTTCCCGCTGGGCACCGACGCCCAGGGCAGGGATTTGCTCTCCACCATTCTGTATGGCACCCGGGTGTCGTTGTTGATCGGGTTTGGCGCGGTTGTCCTGCAAGCGGCGCTGGGCATCCTGTTCGGCCTGCTGGCGGGCTATCTGGGCGGTCGGGTCGACTCCATCCTGATGCGGATTGCCGATGTGCAGCTGTCGTTCTCTACTCTGATGGTCGCGATCATTGTGGGTGCCGTGTTCAAGGCCAGCTTTGGCAATCTGATGTTCGGCGAAGTCGCTATCTACATGCTGATCTTCATCATTGGTGTGGCAGAGTGGCCTCAGATTGCCCGTACAGTGAGGGCCTCGGTATTGGCGGAGAAGAAAAAGGAATACGTGGATGCGGCCAAGGTGATGGGGTTTCGCACCCGCCGGATCATGTTCCGCCACATCCTGCCCAATACCCTGTCACCGATTTTCGTCATTGCCACGGTACAGATCGCCAACGCGATCATTTCCGAGGCGGCGTTGTCGTTCCTGGGCCTGGGCATGCCGGAAACACAGCCGTCGCTGGGCTCGCTGATCAAATCCGGTTTTGACTACATCCAGAGTGGTTCCTGGTGGATCACCCTGATCCCCGGTCTGGTGCTGGTGGTACTCGTATTGGTCATCAACCTGCTGGGTGACTGGTTGCGGGATGTCATGAACCCACGGCTGTACAAGGGGTAACGCCATGCCATTGCTGGAAGTAAAAGATCTTGAGGCCCGCTTCGCTGTCCGTGGCGGGGACCTTACCGCTCTGCGTGGCATCAGTTTCAGTCTCGACAAGGGCGAGCGCCTGGGGCTGGTGGGGGAATCTGGCGCGGGTAAATCCGTAGCGGCTTTCTCCATTCTCAACCTGATCGCCCGGCCCGGTTACATTGCCGCTGGCGAGATCCTGTTCGAGGGTAAGGACCTGGCAGCCATGAGCGAGCGGGAACTGCGCAAGATTCGCGGCAACCGCATCGCCATGATTTTCCAGGACCCGATGATGACCCTGAACCCGGTGCTGACCATTGGCACCCAGATGGTGGAAGCGCTCAAGGCGCATCGCCGGATCAGCACCAGGGCGGCCCGGGATATCGCCCTGAACAAGCTGCGGAAGGTACAGATTCCGTCGCCGGACAAGCGCCTGGATCAATACCCCCATGAACTGTCTGGCGGCATGCGCCAACGCGTTATCATCGCCATCGCATTGCTGCTGGACCCGGAGATCATCATCGCGGATGAGCCGACGACGGCCCTGGATGTGACGATTCAGGCTGAGATCATGGCGTTGCTGTTGGAGCTGTGCGAGCAGGACAACGTGGCGCTGATGCTGATCACTCACGATCTCGGTGTGGTGTCTCAGGTCACCCAGCGCATGCTGGTGATGTATTCCGGCCGAATCATTGAGCAAGGGCCCACCCGCGAAATCATCAATGATGCCCAGCATCCCTATACCCAGGGGCTGATCAACGCGCTGCCCCAGATGGGTGAGCCCGGCGAGCGGCTGTTCCAGATTCCGGGTTCCATGCCGTCCCTGAAGAATGTGCCCACAGGCTGCCCCTTCCACCCACGCTGTTCCTTCGCCACTGATCAGTGCAAGCGTCGGATGCCGGAGTATGTTCGGTCGGGTAATGTGGATGTGGCCTGTTACGAAGTCAGCAACCTTATTGAGCAGGAGAAACGCATGCAGGAGGTGGAATCGTGACCTCCCCGTCATCCACGCTGGTCGATATACGCGGCCTGGAGAAGAAGTTTGATCTTTCCGGTGGCCTGCTGGAGCAGATCTCATTCAAAGGCGGTCGTTTCCACCGCAAACAGGAAGCCGTGCACGCGATCAATGGCGTTGATCTGCAGGTCCAGAAAGGCGAAGCGCTGTGTGTTGTGGGCGAGTCCGGCTGTGGTAAATCGACCGTGGCCCGTACCGTCATGGGGTTGTTGTCTCCCAGCGCTGGTGAGATCCACTACGACGGCCAGCGTATCGACAATCTTGACGGTAAAGAGGTGCTGCCGTACCGCCGCAAGATGCAGATGATATTCCAGAACCCCTACGCCTCGCTGAACCCGAGGATGACCATCCAGCAAACCCTGGAAGAGCCAATTCGCTTTCATCAGCCGGATGCCTCGGAGTCCCAGATCCGTGACAAGGTGCAGGATGTTATGGAGTCGGTGGGGATCGACCCGGACTGGGGTAGCCGTTTTGGTCATGAATTTTCCGGCGGTCAGCGCCAGCGCATTGCCATTGCCCGGGCGCTGGCGGTGGACCCCGAGTTCATCGTTGCGGACGAACCGATTTCGGCGCTGGACGTCTCCATTCAGGCGCAGGTGCTCAACCTGCTGATGGAAGCTCAGGAAAGCCGCAACCTGACCTATCTTTTTATTACTCATGATCTGGCCGTGGTCGAGCATTTTGGTACCCGGGTTGCGGTCATGTACCTTGGCCGGGTGTGCGAGCTGGCAGATACCAGAACGCTGTTCAGTATGCCGAGGCATCCATATACCCAGGCGTTGCTGTCGGCCATTCCAAAGCTGGAGGACGACCGGCCCAACCATATCCGGTTACAGGGCGAGGTTCCGACACCAGTGCAGTTGCCGTCAGGTTGCGTCTTCCATGGTCGCTGCCCGTATGCCGACGACCGATGCCGGCAGGAAATACCTCAGTTGATAGCGACGGATGGCGGCGCCCAGGTTGCGTGTCACGCGGTGGAGGAAGGGCGGTTATAGCCGGTTCTCCACGATGGGCTATGATGCCTGACAACCATTCCCGACGCTGGTAACACCATGGAAATACGCTGGCTTGAAGACTTCATGGCGCTGGCCCGAACGCGTCATTTCTCACGTGCCGCTGAACTGCAGCATGTGAGCCAGCCGACGTTCAGTCGCCGCATCAAGCTTCTCGAGGAAGCCATGGGGGCAACACTGATCAACCGCCAGACCCTGCCATTGTCGCTGACACCGGCGGGGGAGGTTTTCGTTGAGCTGTGCGAGCGCGTAACGCGGGACGTTCGTGAAACCAAAGACCGGATCAGCGACATGGAGTCCGAGGCGTCTGCCCGGATCAGTGTGGGATCAACCCAGGGGCTGTTTTCCCACTTTTATCAGGGGTGGGCCCGGCAGGAGGGCTTGGCCGAGCGGCTACAACTGAACCTGAAAGCCACCAACTGGGTGGGGGAGCAATTTCTGGATGCGCTGGATAGCGGCGAATGTGACCTGGTGCTGTGCTACTGGCATGAGGATCTGCCCTGGAAAGATCATCTGAGCGAGGACCGCTACGAATGGGTGACGCTGGCGAGGGAATTTCTGGTGCCTGTAAGTGTGGCCGATGAAAACGGGCAACCACGATTTGCGCTGCCGGGCACGCCGGAGCAGCCCGTCCCGCTGATTGCCTATCACTCCCGGGGGTTCCTGCAGTCTGCCATTGAGGGGCACCTGAACAGGTGCAAGCTGCCAGCCAACCTGTTGCCACTGAATGAAAATACCCAATCGGCCGGTATCAAGGCGCTGGTAAAACAGGGCTTCGGCATGGGGTGGCTGCCACAACGAATGACGGAAAAGAGCGAGCGTTTTGGCAGCCTCACCCGGGCCGGGGACAAGCGTTGCGACGTGCCATTGGAGATCCGCTTGATTCGCCTGCGTGAGCCCCGTTCCGACGATCTGCTAACCCTCTGGAAAACACTGGAAAACAAGCATGTCTGACACCGAGTTACTGTCACTGCAGACGGACCATATTCGCACGCTTCAGCAGCGTTACGAGCACGCCATCGCCGAGCAGGGTTATGACGGTCTGCTGATCAGTTCCGGCGCCGCACCCGTGCGTTATGGTGACGACCAGGCATGGCATTTTCAGGGCTATGGCCCCTTCCTGCACTGGACCGGGCTGACCGGGCAGGAACACAGCTGGTTACTTATCCGGCCCGGGCATAAACCGCTGCTCAGTCTTTATCACCCCGTGGACTTCTGGCATGCCACTCCGGAATTGCCGGACGAGCCCTGGCTGCAGTCGATGGAGGTGCGTTCCAGTGATCGTCGGGAAGCGCCGGTAATGAACGTCAATGGCAGGCTTGCCGTTGTGGGCGACCCGTCCCAGTTGTCCGGGGTTGATGGGGAACATAATCCGGAGGGCCTGTTGTCTGCTCTGGACGAAACCCGGGTGCATAAGACCCCGTATGAAATAGCCTGCCTGGCTCGTGCCAACCACGTTGCCATGCAGGGCCACCAGGCGGCCCGAAAGACGTTTCTGGACGGAGGCAGTGAGTTTGAAATAAACCTGGCCTACCAGCAGGCGACCGGGCAGCGTGAAGCCCAAGCGCCGTACCACAGTATTATCGGCGTGAATGAACACGCCGGCACCCTGCATTACCAATACTATGATACCGAAGCCCCTGCGCCTCCCCGCAGCCTTCTGATCGACGCCGGTGTCCGTTTTCGCGGTTACTGTTCCGACATTACCCGCACCACGCCCGGGGCAGGGGAAAGACGTTTTTCCGCGTTGATTCAGGGGCTGGAACAATTGCAGCAACGGCTGTGCGGGATGGTTGCACCCGGCGTGGAGTATGTGGCGATCCATCGCAAGACCCACCAAGGCATTGCGGCACTGTTGAATGCCGCCGGAGTGGTTCAGGGGGTGGATGACGAAACCCTGGTGGAGCAGGGCGTTACCAGGGCGTTCTTTCCGCACGGTATTGGTCATTTCCTGGGAGTTCAGGTGCATGACGTCTCTGGCAAGAAAGAACCGCCGCCGTCAGACGCCCCATTCCTACGCCTGACCCGGACCCTGGAGGCAGGCATGGTCGTCACCATAGAGCCGGGGCTTTATATCATTCCTTCATTGCTGGACCCGGTATTGGATGGGCCACTGGGGAAGAACTTTAACCGTTCAGTGATCGATGAATTACGAGGGTGCGGCGGTATTCGCATTGAGGATAATGTGGTCGTTACACACGATGGCGCCAGAAACCTGACCCGTGAGGCGGGCGGTTAAAAAGAATTTGCACAAAAATCGCTCTTTGGGCTTGCAAAGCTGCATGCAAATGACAATAATTATCACTAGCTTTGTTATCGTTAGTGAGATGCTCCTATGTATGTATGCCTCTGCCATGGTGTAACAGACCGAGAAATCCGTGAAGCCGCCGACAATGGCGTCAGTTCCATGCGCCAGCTTGGCAAGGAGCTCGGTGTTGGCACGCAATGCGGTCGTTGTGCCTGTACAGCACGGGAGATTCTCCGCGAAAGCCGCACCCCCGATTACCTGGCCATGGCTGACATGCTAGCCCAGCCCGCCTGACGGATAGGGTAGTGATAGGGAGAGTGCGGAATCCGTTCTTGCCTGCACCTGATTCCTAAATGTGATTTTTTCTCCCCGCGTGAAAGACTATCCTTGTAAGGATCGCACACTCACGAAAGGAGATCCGTCATGAAAGGCGACAAGAAAGTCATCCAGTTCCTGAATAAAGTACTCGCCAACGAGCTGACCGCCATCAACCAGTACTTCCTCCATTCCCGCATGTACAAGGATTGGGGTATCACCAAACTGGCGGACAAGGAATACGAAGAGTCCATCGACGAAATGAAGCATGCGGATCTGCTGATCGAACGCATCCTGTTTCTGGAAGGGCTACCTAACCTCCAGGACCTAAACAAGCTGCTGATCGGTGAAAACGTCGAGGAAATGCTGTCCTGTGACCTCAAACTGGAAATGATCGCCCATCAGGACCTGAAAGATGCGGTTGTTCATTGTGAGCAGGTGAAGGACTACACCAGTCGTGAACTGTTCCGTGGCATCCTCGACAGCGAAGAAGAGCACATTGATTGGCTCGAAACCCAGCTCGACATGATCGGCAAGATGGGTATCCAGAACTACATCCAGCTTCAGTCGTCCGCCGCGGAGTAAACATCAGTGACAATGGATCTGTCCTGTTTTAAAGCCTATGACCTTCGTGGCCGAGTGCCGGACCAGCTTAACCCAGAGCTGGCCGAACGCATCGGTCGCGCCTATGTGGAAGTGACGGGGGCGAAAAGAGTCATCGTCGGCTACGACATCCGGCTGTCCAGCCGTGAAATCGCCGATGCCCTCTGCTCCGGCCTTATGGCCGCCGGTGCCGACGTTTTCGACATCGGCCTGTGTGGTACCGAGCTGGTCTACTTCGCCACCAGCCATTACAAAATGGACGGCGGCATCATGGTCACCGCCAGCCACAACCCGCGTGATCACAATGGCATGAAGATGGTGGGGCCGGACTCGCGCCCTATCAGTTCCGACAACGGCCTGAATGACATCCGTGACCGGGTGCCTGAGCCCTTCGGTGATGCGCCGGAACAGGGACGATATGAGCCGCTGGAAGTGGTTACCGCCTATATCGATCACCTGTTGGGTTATATAGCGGCAGGATCGCTCAAGCCCAAAACCATCGTGGTCAATGCTGGTAACGGCGGGGCGGGGTTGATTGTCGACGAGCTGGAACAATCCCTGCCGTTCGATTTCGTCAAAGTGCACCACCAGGCCGATGGTCATTTCCCGAACGGTGTTCCCAACCCCATTCTGGAAGAAAACCGCGCCGCCACCGCGGATGCGGTTGTGGAGTATGGCGCTGCCATGGGCATTGCCTGGGACGGCGACTACGATCGCTGCTTCTTCTTCGACGAAAACGGCCGCTTCATCGAGGGCTATTACATTGTCGGCCTGCTGGCAGACCAGTTCCTCCGCAAAACCGGCGGCGGTAAAGTCATCCACGACCCAAGACTGACCTGGAACACCATCGACCTCGTCAACGCCGTTGGCGGCGAAGCCATCGAAAGCAAAACCGGCCACGCCTTCATCAAACAACGCATGCGCGACGAAGATGCAGTCTACGGCGGCGAAATGAGCGCCCACCACTACTTCCGCGACTTCGCCTACTGCGACAGCGGCATGATCCCCTGGTTGCTCGTCGCCGAACGCCTGTGCCAGTCCGGCCAGACGCTGTCCTCCCTGATAGACGCCAGAATCGAGGCCTATCCGGCCAGCGGCGAAATCAACCGCACGATCGATGATCCCCCCAAGGTCATTGCCGCCATCGAGGCCAAGTACAGCCCGGGCGCCAAAAGTGTCAGCCACGTCGACGGTGCCAGCATCGAATTCGACGACTGGCGGTTCAACCTGCGAATGTCCAACACCGAACCGGTGGTTCGCCTGAACGTGGAATCCCGTGGTGATATTGCCTTGATGAAGGAAAAAACGGCAGAGCTGCTGGCGGAAATGCAAAGGCTCAACGAGGAAGGTTAACTCACTGTTCTGGGGCCGGTCGGGGCGATACCGATGTCAGAAACTGTGCGGAGCCATGGATGGCGGAGCTCAAGCGCCACATGGATGTGCTTGAGCGTGTTTCTGACATCGGTATCGCCCCGAGCGGTCTTGCACCAAAAGCCAGAAATAACTCAAAGCCAGTCGTTCAACATAATCCCGATGCCAATCCGCTGAATCCGCTCATTGTAGTCAATCAGGCTCTCACCATAGCCATTGTAATAATGGACATACCCCTTGATCGTATCCCCCATCGGAAAGCTATAACCCAACTCAATCGACGTCTTGTTGTCTGACCGCAAGTTGTTCATCAGCTTCATCGACAGCGTCCGATCCTCACTCCACTTGTAGATCGCCATGTAGTTCGCATAGCCCAGATAGCGCTCAATATCCTCATTGTCGTCCTCGCTGTCATCCTCCGGCAGTCGATACCAGGGCTGAAGGATGAACAGCCAGCGATCATAGCTGTAGGCTGCCGACCCCACGATCCGGTTCCAACTGCGGGAACGGGGTTCCGACTGGCCATTGGACTCATGATTAAAGCCCAGCGTGACACCATTCAGTCTGCCAGGGCCCAGGTCATAATTCGTCTCATAGCGTACAAAGACTTCCGGCTCATAATTGGTTTCCCGGAATGGCGCTGAATCATCCGTGTTATACACCTGCCAAAACGATTTCTGGGTGTAGCCGAACCAGAGCGTCGTGCGGTCATCCAGCCAGCCAGTCAACAAGGGTACCTTGAAACTGATCTGGTACTTGGCTTCCTGGTTGTCGATGCCATAGTCGTAATCGGTTGCGCCCAGTCTCGGATTTGTGGGTTCACGATTGGCATTCTTCATATAGCTGAACGGCAGGATATACATCGGCCGATGGCCAACAAAACTGCCGGAAAACGAGAAAATAGCCTTCTCTGCGGCGACATAACGGTTCAGGATCGCCGACATCACACCGGTATCTTCTCCGTCCTCTCCTGTCGTGCTTTCTTCCGCGGGCCCCAGTGTTGCATCGCCGTTTTCCGCATTCGCTGCCTCTTCGTACTGCAGCGCCTCCGTCGACTTGTCGATGGCGTCCAGGCTCTCATCAGAGGCACCATTGCGAGCGCTGGCCGGGTCATTGATGGCGTCGTAACATGCGAGACGCTGAACGCCATCCTTGATCAGGGCACAGTCTTCCGGCTTCACTCCCTCAAAATTCCGGTTCCCGGGGGGCTCGTCCTGCGCGGTGGCCGTTCCGGGAAGGAACAGGTTCAGAGACAATAGCAAGCCAGTAAACCTCAAAAGTTCAGGGCGGCGAACGATGGGCATGGTCCAGTCCTTATGCGTTGGAAACACTGATCCAGGTGTTGGCGACGCCGTAAGCCCATACTCCGAGCAGCGTCATCACCAGCAGGGAAAATACGATTTTATGCCGGGGTTTGCGTTCAGCAGCTGCTGCAACCACCCAGCGCAGGTACATCAGCCCGATAAAACTGATGAATACCGCAAGACTTGCGGCGGCGGGAATCAATAACCACACAGGGCTCAGTGCGGCACCCTCTGCCGCGCGGCTGGAAAACCAGCCCATGGACGCCAGCAGTATGGCTACCGCGGTAAACTCGGTGATCAGTAATGGCTTTCGCCAGGGGTGTGGCTGGTTGGTATCAGGCATACATTCGAACCTTCGGTATCTGTTTGGTGCATGGTACCCGGAAAGTGCTTCCGGAGCGCTCTGACTTACGAAATGGCAACGAAAATTGATTGAAATCGGGGGTTCATTTTGCAGTTTGGTTTTTTTGGCCTGCCGCAGTCGCTATAATGCGTGCACTAACGATTATAACGCCCAATTGTGAGGTGCATTGTGATGATGAAGAGAGTCCTGGCTGCCGTATTGCTTGGTTTCGGCCTGACCGCAGGTGCCGTAATGGCCAATGTTGAAGATGAAATTCGTGCTCGCATTGCCCCGGTTGGCGAAGTGTGCGTCCAGGGTGAAGACTGTGGGCAGGCAGCTGCTCCATCTGCAAGCGCAAGCTCGGGCCCTCGTTCTGGAAGTGACGTTTACGATGCAGCCTGTACCGCTTGCCACAGCACTGGCGCGGCAGGCGCTCCCAAGAAGGGCGACACAGCCGCATGGTCACCCCGTATTGAAAAAGGACTGGACACACTGGTCAATCACGCAATCAACGGCTTCAATGCCATGCCGGCCAAGGGCGGTTGTTCCGGGTGCTCTGATGAGGAAATCGAGAGCGCCGTCGAGCACATGGTTGAGGCCAGCCAGTAGCAACTGTATTCCGGCCCACGGTAGATCAAAAAGCCCCCGATATTACGGGGGCTTTTTATTGGTTAGCGGAATGGTCGCCCGTTAGTGAATGGGCATATAGGTCAGTTGCCCTTCGATTCGCTCAGTGCCGTTTTTGGGCGTTGTCACTGCAATTGACCAGGTTTTGGGTCCATCTGCGCTGTTGCTGTCATGCAGAACATTGAGCCGGGAGTCCAGCCAGCCAAAAGCGCCGGATTGAGACATTGTCACCCAGGACGTCTGGCTCGTTTCCGCCGACTGGTTTGGTAGCGCTTTCCAGCTGGGGCTCTCCGTATTAACGGTGACTTCGGTTCGGGTAAATCGTATAAACGCCTCCCCGTCCGTGCCCAATACGGTCAGAGGTTCTTCACCTTGATATCGAAGCAATATGCCCGGGCGCGGTGCATCCAGAATGATTGCACTGAGTCCGGGAATGTCGGGTTGATGGGCTATTCGAGCCTTTACGATGCCGTCCGGAACGTCCTCTGTCTCCAGTGCACCGTGGGCCCCTGCCAGCCCGGAGGCTGACAGGGACACCAGGCCGAACAACACCGGGGCCGCCAGGCGAGCTCCGATCTGTTCGATGTGTTTCATAACAATCCTCCTGACGGTCACAGCAGCTCGAGGGTTGACTCAATGATGCCACCGCTGGTGGTGGTATCGCTGGCCACCTGCGTGGGCGCCATGCAGGCGAGATTCTCATTCACCACAGTGATCGGCGCGGACACCGAGGGTACGCGGCCATCTGGGGTGTCCTTGCTGACGAACAGCATGTATTCGCCGGCGGGCACCACGTTGTGGTTGTCGGGCATGGTCAGAGTCAGCTTGTTGCCAGGGCCCCGCTCCATGACCAGTTCAATGGCACGCTGGTCACCGTCAATGACGTGGGTCATGACTGTACGGCGAATCAGCAGGGCCTTGTCGATCTGATCCACCTGGTCGACCTTGATGTTGAATCGGTCGCCAATGGTCAGATTGCTGGGTGCACTTCTGATTTTGGGGCGGTCGTCCCGCATGGCGTAGGGCGGAGTGTAGATTTCGAAACTCGGATCGCGGCCGTCATAGGGTGCGAGTCCGAAATCCTGAAGATCCACGAACGTCAGGTAAGCGGTGTTGATTGGTGAGTGGCCGGCAACCATAACGCGGCCGTCCTCCATCAGTACCGCAGTGTTGTGATAAGTGCGGGCGCGGTGGCCGGTAGCCATTTCCGTCCATTCTCCGGTTTCCGGGTTGAACTGCTCGGCGGTGCGGATCGGGCCTTCCAGGCCGGGCGCTACCACACCGTCGCGATTGCCGCCACTGAACACCATCACGGTGCCGTCGGGCATCACAACGTTTGTGCCGTACCAGCGAGGCTGATTCAGTGGGCCGGCCAAACGCGACTCGTAGCCGATTTCGTCGCCGTTGGTGGTGACAGTATCGATGCGGGTCTGGTCGGTGGGCAGGTAGCCGCCGGGGTTCGTCAGTACTGCATAACTGGGTACGCCGCCCGCGGTCAGCAGTTCCACTTCATTGTAGTTACCGCTGGCGTCTGGTTTCAGCGGCAACATGGTGGACGACGTGGAGCCCCGCATACCACCGGCGATCGCCATGCGCAGATCTTCTTCAGATACCCCAAGATCGGCTGCGCTGGTCAGCAAATCCGTGGGCGAGTCGAGAACATCGCCAAGCAGTGAGCCGACCTGATCAAGCGACAGGTTGGTGATGTTCAGGGTGCTGCTCAACTGACCCAGCCCGGCTTCATCCAGCCTTAGTGGGAGGCCGGCATAGCCAATGTCGTTCCAGCGCTGGGTATCCGGGTTGAAACTGGCGACAATGTTCCACAATGCCTGGTCGTAACCCTGGCCGAATGGGTTGAAGGCCTGGCCACCAGCGTTGTAGAAGATGTGTCCATTCGGCAGCAGATGCATGCGTGGATAGAGCGGTAAGGAGCGATCAGCGGTGGACGGATTCTGCGTCCAGGCGCCGGCGCAGGGGTCGTAGGTCTCCGTTTGCACCACGTTGCGTCCGCTGTTCAGTGGCTCATCCGGGTACACTGGCTTTAGCAGCTTGGTGACACCACTGGCGACGAAGACGTTGCCGTTGCCCATGGTTACGAGTGATGGATACCAGCGCCCGTAGGTCATATCGCCACTTTGGCGCCAGGTGTTGGTCTCCTCGTCGAATATTCTCGAATTCTTGATACCTTCCAGTTCCGCCACCCCAAGAGGCAGGCCATCAATGCCTGGCTCGGAATAGTAGTCGGTGCCGCCAACGGCCATCACATCACCGTTGGCCAGGCCGATGACGTCGGAGCAGAACAGGGCGCCGTCGTTGGCGCTGGTGTTGTCGGCGGTATCGAGCAGGCCATCCAGCTCGGTGCCATTCAGCAGTGTTTCACTGTCGTTGCCATCCGGGTTGGCGCCGGCGTCCAGGGGAGAGGGTTTGATCCAGGATGGATTGTCGTTTTCATCCAGCGACAGAACGCGGGTCTGATCGTTGACGGACACTTCGCCAAATTCCGCAACAATGGATAACTCAACGTTCTCAGTGCCTTCCAGGGCGTTCAGGTAAAGCAGGCGACCGTCTTTGAGAAGTGCCATGGTGCCGGCCGCGGGTTTGCACTCATCCATGCCGTCAGCGCGGGTAATGCATTTTTCGTCCGTTTCGACAGCTTCACCATCCACAATAATGGTGGGTTCCGCAAAGGGCTCACTGAACGTGCCCTTGCTGTTGTAACTGTCAGGAGCTGCCGGTTCCTCAGTCTGGGTCGTTGAGTCCTCGGATGAGCCGCCCAGCAGGCTGCCGAGAAGGCCCGCGTTGGCGGTGCCTGATCCTGCGATGAGCAGAATCAGCGAACCGGTGACGCTTGATAATCGATTGAATCGACGGGACATGGTGTTCTCCTGATCTTGTTTTTGTGTTTGCCGGAAGCAAAGCTCCCTAGGCTGTTACGGATCAGGAGGTCATAAGGTTGCAGAGATTGTGAAAAAACGTGAAATTCAGCTTCCGAGGTCGCCGAGTAATGCACTGAGGGTGGCCTTACCTTTTTGCTGGTTGGCTTCCACGTCCAGGTCGCCGGTGCCTTCCCATCTCAGGTCGTCCTCGGGCAGCTCATCAAGAAACCGGCTTGGAATAGTTTCCAGCTTTTCGCCGTACTGTTTTCGCTGGGCGGCAAACGTAAGGGTCAGGGTTTCCCGGGCTCGGGTGATACCCACGTACATCAGTCGCCGTTCTTCCTCGACATTGCCTTCCTCAATGCTGGAGCGGTGGGGCAGTATTTCCTCTTCCAGACCCATGATGAACACGTGGGGGAATTCCAGGCCTTTTGAGGCGTGGAGGGTCAGTAGCTGGACCTTGTCGCTGTCGTCCTCTTCTTCGCGCTGCTCCATCATGTCGCGCAGGATTAGCCGGCTGATGGCGTCTTCAATGCCCATTTCGTCGGCCGTACCCTTGCCGTCGTCCAGCATGCGCTGGATGGATTCCACCAGATACCAGATGTTCTCCATTCGCCGTTCCGCCTGTTTTGGCGAGCCGGAATGCAGGTGCAGCCATTCCTCGTATTCGATATCGGTGAACAACTGCTTGATCACCGGAATCGGATCTTCGCTGTGCAGGCGCTCGCAGGTGTTGTCCACCCAGTGAGCGAAGCGCCGCAGACGGTCCAGCCCCTTCTCGGTAACGTGGGTTTCGGCACCCATATCGCCCAGGGCACGAAACAGGCTGACGTTGCGGGAGCGGGCGTAATGGCTGAGCTGTTCCAGCGTGCGGGGGCCGATCTCCCGGCGGGGCACGTTCACGACGCGCAGGAATGCCGCGTCGTCATCCGGGTTCACCAACAGACGCAGATAGGACATGGCGTCCTTGATCTCGTTCTTGGAGAAAAACGACTGGCCACCGGAGATGTGATAGGGGATCTGGTAAGCCTGCAGTTTCATTTCCAGCAGCCGTGCCTGGTGGTTGCCCCGATAGAGAACGGCGAAGTCCCGGAAAGCCAGGCCTTTCTTGAGTTTCTGGTCGAGAATTTCCGTGGCCACCCGTTCGGCTTCCGCGTCTTCGCTGCGGCAGCGGACGATTCTTAGCTCGTCCCCGACCGTATGATCACTCCACAGGGCTTTCTCGAACACGTGGGGATTATTGGCAATGACCGTGTTGGCGCAACGAAGGATGCGAACCGTGGAACGGTAGTTCTGCTCCAGTTTGACGATTTTGAGGCTAGGGAAGTCTTCCTTGAGCTGAGCAAGGTTTTCAGGCCGGGCGCCGCGCCAGGCGTAGATCGACTGGTCGTCATCACCAACGACGGTAAAGGCGGCCCGTTCTGCCACCAGCAGTTTGACCAGCTCATACTGGCACAGGTTGGTGTCCTGATACTCATCCACCAGCATGTAGCGGATCTTTCGACGCCATTTCTGCAACACCTCGGGGTTGTCGCGGAACAGCTGTACCGGCAGCAGGATCAGATCATCGAAATCCACCGCGTTATAGGCCTTCAGGTATTCGTTGTAGTGGCGGTAAATGATGGCAATACGCTGCTCCCGCTCATCAGCGGCCCGGCTCCAGGCGTCCTGGGGGCTGCGCATGGCATTCTTCCAGGACGAGATGGTCATCTGCACGTCAGACAGTTCATCGCCGGCATCCGCGCTGGCCTCGCGCATCATCAGGTCCTGCAGCAGGGCCTTGGCATCTTCCGCATCGAAGATCGAAAAACCGGGGTGATAGCCCAGGTGCTCGTGCTCCTCGCGGATCATGTTCAGCCCGAGGTTATGGAAGGTGGAAACAATCAATCCCCGGGTCAGTTTGCGATCCACCAGGCGTCCGACACGTTCTTTCATTTCGCGCGCGGCCTTGTTGGTGAAGGTCACGGCGGCGATATGACGCCCTGGAATGCCAAGGTGTTCGATCAGATAAGCCACTTTGCGGGTGATCACGCTGGTCTTACCACTGCCGGCACCAGCCAGTACCAGCATAGGACCCTCCGCATAGCGGACGGCTTCACTCTGTCGGGGGTTGAGCTTGTTCACAATAATTGCGCCAATCCGGGAAATTCCGAGATAACCTGGGAAGCAAACATTCTACACTAGGCAGACATGCTGTACCTTGACGATCTATCAGCTATTCTTGAGGGAACGGAGATGTTTGATCACGAGGAACGGGACGCTTCTTAATGACCCTGGCAGTAAAACAACCCAATCCCAGCCATGTACGGCTGCTGGTGCTGACGCCGGAGTATGCGGATTTTCTCTGGCTGGGTGCGCTCCTGTCACGTGATTGTGAAATGGAACCGGACCTGACCTGGTGCCCGGATCTTATCGACTGCGATGATCTGATTCGCAATACCCATTTTGACGTTATCCTCTGGGACTGTGTGTTTCATGGCGGTTCCGAAGACGCTTTCCTGCAGTACCTGTCCGTGTCCAGCAACGAAAAACCGGTGTTGGCACTGAGTGCCGAGCCAGCCTCCGAGCGTGCTGTTGACCTGCTTGCCAATGGCGCCTCGGACTACCTGAGTCGCCAGTCATTGGAAGAGTGGGGGCTGCGCCGCGCGGTACGCTGTCTTTGGTATCGGCAGCAGCTTTCGGAGTCCGCTCACGGCCAGTTGGGCCGGGAAGTGGCCAGTGGTTTTATCAACCGTGACCTGTTCTTCGATCGCCTGCAACAGGCATTGCTGAGGGCCGAGCGTGCCAGCCAGCGGCTGGCGTTGTTGCACATCAACCTGGATGATTTCCGCAGCTTCAATGAATCCTTCGGTTACCAGAAGAGTGACCAGATCATGCTGAAGCTGGCGGAACGGCTGCGACAGAATTTGCGGCGAGTGGATTCGCTGATGCGCATTGGCGGCGACGAGTTTGCGATCATTGTCGAGAAAGTGGAAGACTCCCTGGATATTACCCAGATCATCCGCAAGCTCGTGACTGCGATGGGTGAACCATTCAGCCTTGACGGCCAGAATGTCGTCGTCAGCGCCAGCCTCGGCGTGGCCACCTACCCGGAAGCGGGTGACAGCCCGGAAAACCTTCTGCGACGTGCCAACCGAGCCATGTTTGAAGCCAAGCGCGACCCAGGTACCAGTTACCGGTTTTACGATCGTCAGTTGCACATAACGGCCGGATACCAACTGCGCCTGGAGGCGGATCTCCGTAACGCTCTGCGGGGCAATGAGCTGGAAGTGTATTATCAGCCGCGCATCGACCTCGCGTCGGAAGAAGTTCGGGGGGTGGAGTGCCTGCTCCGGTGGAATCATCCGGAAAGGGGGTTGGTGGGGCCGGACGAATTCATTCCAGTGGCAGAGCGCAGCGGGTTGATCGTTCCTATCGGCTACTGGGTGATCGAACAGGCCTGCAAGCGTCTGCAGGAGTGTTCAGATCTCGGGCACCCGGGGCTGGTGTTTGCCGTGAACCTTTCGTTCCGTCAGTTCCATGATCGCAAGATGACCGAAACCATTTTCCGCATTATCTTCAATGCCAATATCGACACCAGTCTGTTGGAGTTGGAGCTTACAGAAAGCGCCATGATGCATGACCCGGAATATGCCCAGCGATGTCTGCGGGAGCTCAATCAACTGGGTATCAGTTTTGCCCTGGATGACTTCGGAACCGGGTTCTCCTCACTCAGCAATCTTCAGCACCTGCCTATATCCCTCGTAAAGATCGACAAGTCTTTCGTTCAGGAGTTGGGGCAGTCTGCCGACGCCGAACATATCATCCGTGCCATTATCAGCCTGGCTCACAGCCTGCAAATCAGCGTGGTGGCGGAAGGGGTGGAGACGGAAGGACAACTGGAATTCCTGCGCCAGCAACACTGTGATGAAATTCAGGGTTACTACTACGCGCGCCCCATGCCATGGGCAGATCTTGTGCAATTCCTGGACAACCGTAGCCGCGCTGCTTGCCTGCAGCAATAAGCCGCTGTACCTTTGCGCTTTGACTCGTAAGCATCAGATGAGGTTGCATGAACAGTATCATCAGGCGCATTGCTGACGAACTGGGTGTTCGTGAACAGCAGGTGAATGCCACCGTTGAAATGCTGGACGGTGGCGCCACCGTTCCTTTTATTGCCCGTTATCGCAAGGAAGTCACCGGTTCGCTCGATGACAGCCAGTTACGGTCCCTGGAAGACCGCCTGCGTTATCTGCGTGAGCTGGAAGACCGTCGTTCCACGATCCTCAACAGCATTGAGGAGCAGGGCAAGCTGACCGATGAGCTGCGTGCCAGCATCGATTCGGCGGACACCAAGAACCGCCTCGAAGACCTCTACCTGCCGTATAAGCCCAAGCGCCGAACCAAAGCGCAGATTGCCCGTGAAGCCGGTCTGGAGCCCCTGGCCGATGCCCTGTATGACGACCCCACGCTGGAGCCAGAGAGCACAGCGGAAGGCTATATCAATGATGAGGCCGGTGTTACCGACACCAAGGCCGCGCTTGATGGTGCCCGCTACATTCTGATGGAACGCTTTGCCGAGGATGCGGAACTCCTGGGTGAGCTGCGTGACTTTATCTGGCAGCAGGGGCAGCTCAAGGTCACCGTGGTGGACGGCAAGGAAAATGAAGGTGCCAAGTTCCGCGACTACTTCGACCATGTCGAGCCACTGAAAAAGGTGCCATCCCATCGTGCGCTTGCCATCCTCCGGGGGCGCAATGAAGGCGTGCTTACCTACTCCATTGTGGTTGGCGATGCGGAAGACGACCGTCGCCAGCCCCATCCGGCGGAACAGCGTATCGCCGCGCGCTGGCATATCCGTGACAACGGCCGTGCGGCCGACCGCTGGTTGTCGGAAGTGGTGCGCTGGACCTGGCGCGTAAAGCTGTCCACCCAGATCGAAACCGACCTTATGGCCCAGGTGCGGGAAGCGGCAGAAACCGAGGCCATCAATGTGTTTGCCGCCAACCTCAAGGATCTGCTGTTACTGGCGCCGGCGGGCCCCCGCGCCACACTGGGGCTGGACCCCGGCCTGCGCACCGGTGTGAAGGTGGCCATCATCGACGGCACCGGCCAGGTGGTGGGGCACGGTGGTATTTTCCCGCACGCGCCCCGCAACCAGTGGGATCAGTCCATTGAACAGTTGGCGAGCTGGTGTCGGCAGTACCGCATTGAACTGGTGGCCATTGGTAACGGTACGGCCTCCCGCGAAACCGAAAAGCTGGTCGCGGACCTGAGCAAGCGTTACCCGGAGCTGAAGCTGGCGCGGATTGTGGTCAGCGAATCCGGTGCTTCGATCTATTCCGCCTCTGAATTCGCCTCCCGCGAACTGCCGGACCTGGACGTGACCATTCGCGGGGCGGTCTCCATCGCCCGCCGGTTGCAGGACCCATTGGCGGAAATGGTGAAGATCGAACCCAAGTCCATCGGTGTGGGGCAGTACCAGCACGACGTGTCTCAGGTGCAGTTGGCCCGCAGCCTGGATGCCGTGGTGGAGGACTGTGTTAACGGTGTTGGTGTGGATCTCAACACCGCATCCATCCCCCTGCTGGCACGGGTGTCCGGCCTGAACCAGAGTATTGCCCAGAACATCGTCGATTTTCGTAACCAGAATGGCGTGTTCCGTGATCGCAGGCAGTTGCTTAAAGTGTCCCGCCTTGGTGATCGTACCTTTGAGCAGTCGGCCGGTTTCCTTCGCATTGCGGGGGGCGACAATCCGCTGGACCGCTCGTCGGTGCACCCGGAAGCCTATGGTGTGGTTGAGGCTATTGCCCGCCAGAACAATCGCAAGATTGAAGGTATCGTCGGCGACGCCGATTTCCTGCGCTCGTTGAACCCGCAGGACTATGTCACCGAACAGTTTGGTCTGCCGACCATAAAGGATATTATTACGGAATTGGAAAAGCCGGGCCGTGACCCCCGGCCGGAGTTCCGCTTTGCCAGCTTCGAGGAGGGAGTGGAAACCCTCAATGACCTGAAGCCGGGTATGGTGCTGGAAGGGTCGGTCACCAACGTGACCAACTTCGGCGCGTTCGTGGACATCGGCGTCCATCAGGATGGCCTTGTGCATATCTCTGCGTTGTCGAATACCTTCGTGAAAGATCCGAGGGAAGTGGTCAAGGCAGGGGATATCGTCAAGGTGAAAGTGATGGACGTGGATATCCCGAGAAAGCGGATTGCGCTTTCCATGCGTATGGATGACCAGCCCGGGGAGAAATCCGACAACCGCGCCGGCTCCAGCAGTAAAGGTGGCAAACCTTCCGCAAGAAATGACCGCCACAAGGGCGCAGACAGCGGGCAAAAGGGTGCCATGGCCGGAGCGCTGGCACAGGCTCTGGCGTCGGCCCGCAAAGACGGCCGTTAACCCGCGCCGCTACACACTACCGTAATGGCCGCCGGTGTTCCCGGCGGCCATTCAAGCAGGAGTCATTCATGGGTGAATCCCGCCATCAGCTTTTTCAGCAGTTCACGGCCAACCAATGGGCCGGATTTCGAAAAGGCGTTGAGAAAGAAGGCCTGCGGGTCGATCGCAACGGCTTTATCGCACAGACTCCGCACCCCCGCTCGCTGGGTTCCACACTGACTCATCCCCGTATCACCACGGATTACTCCGAAGCTTTGTTGGAGCTGATTACCCCGGTGTTTGATACCACGCGAGGGATGCTCGATTCGCTCCGGGATACCCATCGCTTCGTTCAGTGCAATCTTGGGGATGAGGTGTTCTGGGCCGCGAGTATGCCGTGTGAGCTGGACGGCGACGCGAGCATTCCCATTGCCGAGTATGGCACTGCCAATATCGGTCGCCTGAAGCATGTGTATCGCCAGGGGCTGGCCGTGCGTTACGGTCGCATGATGCAAAGCATTGCTGGCGCCCACTACAACCTGTCGCTGCCTGACAGTTTCTGGAGGCTTTGGCAGGACGCCCTTGGTAACCAACAAAGCCTGCAGGACTTCAAGTCGGACCAGTATTTCTGGCTGATCCGCAATTTCCGTCGTCGCAGCTGGATGCTGATGCTGCTGTTCGGCGCTTCTCCGGCGCTGGATGCCAGCTTTGTGGCGGGTGTACGTCATGACCTGAGCAGGTTCAGCGATGATACCTGGTATGGCCGCGAGGCCACATCGCTGCGCATGGGCGATCTGGGCTATCACAACAACGCTCAGGCATCGCTGAATATCTGTTTCAATGAACTGAAGACCTATACCGACACTCTGTTCAGGGCGATTCATACCCCGTGGCCAGCTTACGAAAAGATGGGAACCCGGCGCGACGGCGAATTCATCCAGATCAACACCAGCGTGCTGCAGATTGAGAACGAGTACTACAGCGCCGTGCGGCCAAAGCGCACCACCGAGCGTGGGGAAAAGCCGATACAGGCCCTGGAGTCACGGGGCGTGGAGTACATTGAGGTGCGTTGCCTGGACCTGGATCCGTTCTCCCCGGTTGGCGTTAACGAAAGCCAGATCGATTTTCTTGACCTGTTCCTGCTGGATTGCCTGCTGTCAGACAGCCCCCGAATTGACGATGACGAATGCGATCGCCTTGATGACAATTACCAGGATGTGGTGGCTAGGGGCCGGAATCCGGACCTGACGATCTGTCGCTCCGGTGAACGCGGCCGGGTCGGTGACGCTGCCATTGCCCTGATGGACCGTCTTGCCCCTCTTGCAGAACAGTTGGACAGCTTGAACGGAGATTCCACCTATCGGCGAGCGCTGGATGACCAGCGTGCCAAGCTCGACGATCCGCGTGAGTTACCTTCAGCGAAGGTGCTTGAAGCCATGGAGGCTTCCGGCATGGGTCACCGGGAATGGGGGCTGGAAATGTCCAGGCAGCACCAGCAAACGCTGCGAGGGGAAGGGCTGTCGCCGGATGTGATGGCGGCGTTTGACAAAATGACCGCTGATTCGCTTTCCGAGCAGGATGAAATGGAGCAAGCCGAAAACCAGCCATTCGGAGAATTCCTGGAGCAATACCTGCAATCCTGAACCGGGAGTGCCCCTCCCGGTCGGGCGTCACACTCTCCCCGGACCTGTCGCACAGAAACGTAATTAACGTTTGTCAGCTTCGGTTAGCGCTGTTAATTTCTGTAAGCAGAGTGACAGCATCTGATGGTGGCTACAGGTAAAGGGAGAACCGGTATGGCCAGAGACATCAAGTTAGGGTGGGATGTTGAGTCCCTGAATAAAGCCTATCGCCAGGGCTATATGGCCGCCTCTATGGGCATGGAACGCAGCCGCTGTCCCTATCGCGGAGAAGTTGTTGTTGCCGCCTGGGAAGCAGGATGGGAAGACGCTGAACAGGTTACCAATGAGGCGCGGCCGGTCGACGACCTGTTCTCCCGCATCGCCTGATACCTGTGCTTGCCGCCTGCTCACCCGGCCGTTGTATTACTTCTGTACAACGAACTCCGTAAACAGCACACCGGTAATGCTCTCACCGGTCTGTTGCTCTTCCAGGGCCGTGTTTATTCTCTTCGTGGCCTCTTCACGCAGCGACTGCTGTCCCTCTGTCGAGGACAGCTGTTCCGCGTCAGTCTGCTCCCCGAACAGCATCACCAGCTCATGACGTAGCCTGGGCATGTGTGCCTCCACCGCCGGACGGGTGGTTTCCTTCGACGCCCTGATGGTAACCGCTGCCTTGAGATAGGTCAGTTTGGCGCCCGGGTCCCCCACGTGGGTGACAAAGGGCGGATCCATTTCGATGTAGTCCGTGATGGCTGGTTCCTTTTCCTGCTCTTCCTGTGTCTCGTCTCCCCCTTCTTCCTCTTGGGCAAAGGCGGTTGGAGCCAGGGGAAAGGCAAAAAACAGGGCCAGCAGAAGGTACTTTGGCTTAAGTGTCATAGGCTTGAAGTTCGTATTGGTTTAAGGTTAAGTGGCTGGGCGCACGCAGCCGCCACCTGATGCTGGGAGAATAGCAGGCTCGATGCGCGGTTGCAGCATCCGATGCTTTACCGCCCAAGGCGGGCGACAGACTGACCTGAACGTTAACCCGAGGTACCCCTTTGAACTCCAGAGCCGTTTTCTTTCTGATATTCCTGCTATGCGCCGGGCTGCTTGGCGTGGCCTTCTACATGGAGCACGTTATGGGGTTGGAGCCCTGTCCTCTGTGTTGGCTGCAGCGATTCGGTTTTATGGCCGCTGGCATCGTCAGCCTCCTGGCAGCGCTCCATGGCCCCCATGGGTTCGGTGCAAGGGTCTATGGGTTATTGTTGTCTGTCAGCGCCGGTGCTGGCCTGGCGATGGCGGGCCGACAACTGTGGCTTCAAAGCCTGCCGGCGGATCAGGTGCCGGCCTGCGGGCCATCGGTGGATTACATGCTGGATGTGTTGCCCTGGATGGAGGTGTTGACCACGGCGCTGAAAGGCACGGGCGATTGCGCCGAAGTGACCTGGCGTTTCCTGGGGCTCAGTATTCCTGGCTGGACGGCCATCTTTTTCTTGTTGCTGGTGATTGTCGGCCTGGTGATGCTGTTCCGGCCCCCAAGAAAGCCGGAATGGATACAGGGATGAAACGGTTGCGACCGACCGCTGGCATGGGGTAACTTGAGTTTCGATACACTTGAGTTTCGATACAACAGAAATCAAACCAGAACGCGGTAACCGGAGATAGGCGTCATGTTGGATAATTGCCGTAATGCCAGGGAGCGTTGGGGTGGCGTCAGCGAGCTGATTGATCGCTGGCTGAAAGAAAGGCAGGAACTGCTGGTACACTACTGCGATTTGTCCGGTACGACGGACTATTCCCAGACAGAGGCGCTGCGCACGAAATTCATCAAGCTGTGTGAGGTGCTGGTGGATTACGTGTCGGCAGGGCACTTCGAAATATACGAGCAATTGGTTCAGGAAGCCCGTGAATTTAACGACGGTGGACTGGAGCTGGCGGTAAAGCTGTACCCGAAAATTGAGCAGACCACGGAAACGGCACTCAATTTCAACGATCGCCTTAACGGGCAGTCGCTGACGGAGAGCGAAGTTCGCGATTTGTTCCAGCAGCTATCAGAGCTCGGTGAAACTCTGGAAAGCCGGTTTGAGATGGAAGATTTCCTGATTGAGCATCTGCACAATGCCCATGCTGACAAGGTAATGTCGTCGGCTTGAGGTGAAGGCTTGAAACCTCCCCCCGATTCCAAAAGGAAATGGGGGGAGTGGCCGTTGTTGCCAAGCGGCTTATTTATTCCGGATTGATTTCCAGAAGTTCCACGTCGAAGACCAGGGTCTCGTTGGGCCCGATCCGCTGGTTTCCTCCAGGCCCATAAGCCAGTTCCGAAGGAATGTAGAGTTTCGCCCTGCTGCCTTCAGACATCAGTTGCAGTCCTTCGGTCCAGCCCGGTATGACCTGGTTCAGTCCAAAGGTGACCGGCTCGCCGCGCTCGCGGGAGCTGTCGAACACTTCGCCTGAGATTAACTCGCCGGTGTAGTGCACCTGCACGCGGTCTTCGGCCGTCGGCTTTTCACCATCGCCTTCTTCCAGGATTTCATATTGCAGGCCGGATTCCGTGGTTTTGACGCCGTCGCGTTTGGCATTCTCCGCGAGGAACTGTTCCCCGGCTTCCTGATTTTTCTTCGCCAGTTCTTCCGCCTGGGCCGACTCCTGCTCCTGGAGCTGAGTCTGGTAGGCCATCAGGGCTTCCTGGATTTCCTCACGGCTCATTCGCGTCTGTTCTTCGTCGCCGTCGTGGCCGTGCTGAATGCCTTGGAGGAATTGCTCCATCTTAAGGTTCGGCAGGTCGTTGCTCATTCTCTGGCCCATGACCAGGCCCATGCCGTAGCTGACTTTCTCATCCGTGGATTCCAGCGCCGGATCTTCCGGAACCGCTTCCTGGGAAGAAGAACAGCCTGCCATGACACCGGCCACAGACAGTGCGATCAGGGTTTTTCTCATTACATCGTCCTTAGTTAAGCTTGCGTTGAATGATCGGGAACGCACAAAAGGTAACGGGTTCTGTCGCCAGATGCCACTGAACATGTGTTAAGGAAGGGAGTAATCTCAACTACCGTTATTGGCAGTGTCAGGGCCGAGCGAAAAAGGTGCGCGGTAGGGCGATTGCCAATCGGTTTCCGAGTCGGACACGGGCGGGCGTACGCTCTTGCTTTCAGATCGCTCTATTGCCAGCGCGTTCCAGGGCCCTTGCGCAGGTGGCTTGTCAGCGTAGTGCCAGCTGCCGTCGCTATCCTTCCACTTGAAGACGATGTCGGGCCCTTCAGTTGGAACCGGTGAGGGAACCAGGCCCTCAAACGCGGGAATTTCGGCATTGGTTTCGGCCTTTGCGGGTTTGCTGGTGGTTTCGGCGGGGTCATTCAGGCCGAAAAACATCAGTGCCACCAGGACGCCGAGAGCGGGAAACGCCAGCCGGATTAGCCATTTCATCAACATGGCTTGTTATCTCCTTCAACGAGGGTCGACAGTTCTCTGGTCAAAATGTCCAGCAAGCTGCCGGTCTCGTTATCCATTGTCTTCTCTGGTGCTGCGGCGAGCAAGTTGCTGAGGGCCAGATTGGCCATTGTTGCCTCACCGCTGCCTGTATGTTTGTTTGAAACCAGAGCCTGATAGGCCAAGGCCAACTCGACCCGTTCCGCTTCAAGTTCGCTACGGGCGATGCACTCTCTTACAATAGCAGTGCCGGGGTCATTCTTCGTAATGGTTTTCTTCGCTGATCGAAGCGGCTCCGTGACTTGGCGCCGCCATGCGGTTACCTGCGCGCTCTCAGTGCCCGGAAGCACGTTGCCTGAGGTGGTCAGCCACGCTGCGCAGAGAATCCGGGTAACGCTCCAGCCTCGGTCCTGCAGGCCGAGGCACGCATCCCGTGCTGCAGAGGACTCCCAGAAACGGCAGGCAAACCGCCACAATGGGTTTTCCGGATCTGCATCCTCAGGTATCTTGCTACCGCTACACGCCATAGGGGCCAGGCCGGTTCCTTATCAAACGTTCCTTGATACCATTACGTTATGCTTACGATAACCGATCTCAGTTTACAACGAGGTGGCGTCTGGTTGCTAGAAGCCGTCAACCTGACCATCCAGCCCGGCCAACGGGTAGCGATAGTGGGTGCCAATGGCGCTGGCAAGTCCAGTTTGTTCCAGTTATTGCTGGGGCAGCTGGCGCCGGAGCAGGGCAGTGCGTCTTTGCCCGGAGGGTGCCGAATCGCTCACATGGCTCAGGAAGTGGCCGCCTCGTCCCGCACGGCTCGGGATTTTGTGCTGGATGGCGACTATGATCTGCGACGCATGGAGTCAGAGTTGGCTGACGCCGAAGAGCGGGATGACGATCACCGCATTGCCCGTATTCATGGCGAGCTCGACATCCATGAAGCCTGGTCTGCGCCTCGCCGCGCGGAAGCGTTGCTGAGAGGTTTGGGGTTTTCGGATGCCGACGCTGATCGGCCAGTGTCTTCGTTTTCCGGCGGCTGGCGGATACGCCTCAACCTGGCCCAGGCGTTGATGCGCCCGTCCGACCTGTTGTTGTTGGACGAGCCCACCAACCACCTGGACCTGGACGCCTGTCTTTGGCTTGAGAACTGGCTGCGGCGGTACGAGGGCACCCTGCTGTTCATTTCCCACGACCGGGACTTCATGGACCGTGTGGCGACTCACCTGGTGCATTTCGACCAGCGGCGGCTGGACCTGTATACGGGTAATTACTCATCATTTGAGACCCAGCGCAGTGAGCGCATTGCCCAGCAGCAGGCCGGGTATGAGCGCCAGCAGGCAAGAATTGCCGAGATCCAGCGTTTCATCGATCGTTTTAAAGCAAAAGCCACCAAAGCCCGCCAGGCCCAGAGCCGGGTCAAAGCGCTGGAGCGCATGGAAAAGATTGCTCCGGCCCATGTGGATTCCCCGTTCAGTTTCGAGTTTCCGGTCGCCGATAAAGTGTCCAATCCGCTGATGTCGATTCGTAACGGCGCGGCGGGTTATGGCGACGCCGTTGTACTCGAAGGCATCAACCTGTCACTGCTGCCGGGCAGTCGTATTGGTCTCTTGGGCCCCAATGGTGCGGGCAAGTCCACGTTGATGGATGCCCTGCGGGGGCAAAGCACCCTGTTGCGGGGTGAGCGGACCACGGGAGAACATGTGGCGATCGGTTATTTTGCCCAGCATCAGTTGGAGTCGCTGGACCTGGACGCAAGCCCGTTCCTGCACCTGCAGCGGCTGGCCCCCAAAGCCTCCGAGCAAAGTGTCCGTAATTTTTTGGGCGGCTTTGACTTCCACGGCGACGAGGCCTTGAGTGCTATTCGTTCATTCTCCGGTGGTGAAAAGGCCCGTGTGGCGCTGGCGGTGATTGCCTGGCAAAAGCCCAACCTGTTGCTGCTGGACGAGCCCACCAACCACCTGGACCTGGAGATGCGTCAGGCCCTGACCATGGCGCTGCAAAACTTTGAGGGGGCGATTGTGGTGGTTTCCCATGATCGTCACCTGCTGCGTAACACGGTTGATGACTTCTGGCTGGTGAACGAGGGTCGGGTTACGGAATACGACGGCGACCTGGAAGACTATGAGCGCTGGCTGGCGGACCGTCGCAAGGACGAAACCGAAGCTCCACGCCGGGAAAGTAGTGAGGTCCACGCTGCAGGCGGTAACGCATTGGCTGCGGATAGTGGTGCGGGTGAGAACGCCGAAGATCGCAAGGCCCGCAAGCGGGCGGAGGCGGCCATTCGCCAGAAACTTAGCCCCTATCGCAAGCAACAGGGGGCTCTGGAGAAAGAGATGGATCAGCTCCAGTCCACGTTGGTGACACTGGAGCAGAGCCTTTCAGAGCCGGAGCTCTATGCCGATCAGGGTAAGCAGAAGCTAAAGGAGCTTTTGGGTCAACAGGCCGCAGCAAAGAGTCGTCTGGCAGAGGTAGAAGCCGAATGGCTTGAAATCAGCGAAACGGTCGAGAGCCTTGAGGCAGAGCTAACGCCCTAGGATTTCACCTCCAGGGTGAAATCCTGTTTGGCCAGGTAATCCCGTTCGTTTTCAAGATCGGCCAGGGTTAGCGGGCGTTCATCCAGCCACCCTTCAGTGAATTCCACGGCCAGACCATTGGTGGACGGGTGCAGGCGGAATTCGGGCGGCTGCTCATGATTCCGCGGATGCTGCAATAGCACTGCCAGTCGAACCAGCACGCACAGGTAGCGTAGACGGGGAATGTCCTCGGGGTTCAGCCCGTCGAAAATGGCGGAAGAGAACTTGCGCCGGTGCCCACGAACCAGGGTTGCCAGATCGCGCTGAAACTGTTGACTGAAGCCGGGTAGGTCGGAATACCGCAACAGGTAGGCGCCGTGCTTGTGGTACTGGCTGTGTGAAATGGTCAGGCCGATTTCATGCAGCCGGCAGGCCCAGCGCAGCACTTCTTCATCAACTGCTGTGTTCAGCTCCCAAGTGCTCGCCACCTGTCTCCAGGCCGCGATGGCGGTGTGTTCCACCGCGCTGCCGTGTTCCTGGTCTACGTGGTAGCGTTCCTGCAGGGCCTGAATTGTTCGTACCCTTACATCCTCGTGCTGAATCCGGCCGGCGATGTCGTACAGCAGGCCTTCCCTCAGGGCGCCATCAGCGAACGTCATTTCGGTTATCCGCAGCGACTGGAACGCGCCCATCAAAATCGCAAACCCCGCGGGGAAGATACTTTGGCGATCGGCGCGGACGCCCAGGTCCCCGAGTTTCTCAGCCTTGCCCATGTCGACCAGCCGGGTCCTGAGTTCCATCATCGCGTCCAGGGTGATGGTGCCGTCCGTGATCCTGAGGCTGGTCAACACGCTGGCAATCGCCTTGATTGAGCCGGATGACCCTACAGCGCTTTGCCAACCCTTGTTGCGGAAATGCTGACGGATGTTGAGCAGTTCCTGTTCGGCGTGGGTAACGGCCTTATCCATTTGCTTGCGGGTGATCTTGCCGTCCGGAAAGTATCGGTTGCGGAACGACACGCAGCCCATGTGCAGACTTTCGAGCTCCTGGGGTTCGAAGCGTTCCCCGATGATAAACTCGGTACTACCGCCCCCGATGTCAATCACCAGTCGCCGGCCACTGTCATCCGACAGGGTGTGTGATACGCCCAGGTAAATCAGACGGGCCTCCTCCCGGCCGGCAATGATCTCCACCGGGTATCCCAGCACCTCTTCCGCCCGGGTCATGAATTCATGGGCGTTGCGCGCCACCCGCAACGCGTTGGTGCCCACCACCTGAACCGCCTCCGGTGGCATGCCCTGAAGCCTCTGGGCAAAACGACTAAGGCAGGCCAGGGCACGTTCCTGGGCGTCTTCGGTCAGACGGTTATGACTGTCCAGCCCGGCACCGAGCTGTACCTTCTCCCCCATCTTCTCCAGGGTGCGGATCTCACCGTGAACCAGGCGGGCGACCACCATGTGGAAACTGTTGGAGCCCATATCGATTGCAGCGAGCAGTTCTGGCGGGGTGGCGGAAGAGTTGGCCGTCACGTGTAATGAATTCCTTCTGCCAGGCCCTAAATAGAGGGAAGGGAGCTTGAAAGACTGCATGCCGGAAACTCGGCAGCGTTCATGTAACCATTGTTATCAGGGCGAAAGTGGACGTTTAACCACCATGCCTGGGGATTACTATAAGCGATATGCGGTGTAACGCAATGGGGCGGTATTGCTCAGGATGAGGGTAATCCGAAGTGCCGGGGTGGAACGAAGCGCTTCACATACGCCTGACCAATCGCGTAAAGTAAGGCTTACAATAATTTAGGAAATCGGTTGCCCCAAGCCTTTTGCGGCAACTGTCAGAACAGTCAACAGCATCATTCAGGCGGCCAGAGCCGCTGGTGGGTGCACGAATCGGGAAACTGAAATGAGCGGAAATATTGTAAACGTTACAGATGCCTCTTTTGAGCAGGATGTACTGCAGTCAGACGTACCGGTACTGGTCGACTACTGGGCAGAATGGTGCGGCCCATGCAAGATGATCGCGCCAGTCCTGGAAGAGATGGCTGAAGAGTACGAAGGCAAGCTGAAAGTCTGCAAACTGAACATCGACGAAAACGAGCAGACCCCGCCCAAATTCAACATCCGCGGCATCCCCACCCTGATGCTGTTCAAGAACGGCAACGTGGACGCCACCAAAGTAGGCGCACTGTCCAAGTCACAGCTGGCTGCGTTCCTCGACAGCAACCTCTGATTGCTGCGAGTTGGCCAAAAGCCGCCCCTGAGCAAACGCTCACGGGCGGTTTTTTATTGCCAGGCCAACAACCAGTCAGGCGAGTAGTTCCGAACACCCCTTCCGAAAATGTGCGGAGCCAAGGATGGCGGAGCCCAAGCGTACACGGACGTATTCAAAGCGTTTTTCGGAAGGGGTGTTCGGAATTGCTCGCCGTCTGGCCACAAAGTCTCGGAGTTAATCCCAACTCTGAGTCCGGTCCAGATCAGCAGCCTTCTGCTCAACCCAGTGCTCCGTGTCGCCCGTGATCTCCTTCTTCCAGAACGGCGCCGACGTCTTTAGTGCATCCATGATGAACTCACAGGCCGCAAATGCATCACCACGATGGGCGCTGCACACCCCCACAAACACAATCTGATCAGACAATGCCAGCGATCCCACCCGATGAATAATCCGCGCGTCCCGCACATCCCAGCGTTGTGAGGCTTCATGAACCAGTCCCTCGATAACCTGCTCCGTCATCCCTGGATAGTGCTCCAGAAACAGCCCCGTCACACCGCTCAGGTCACCACTGTCCCGAACGAGTCCGGTAAACGTCGCGATGGCCCCGGTGCCGGAACCGCTGTTTCGAAGGGCACGGTACTCTTCAGCCGGGTCAAAATCCTGTTGCTGGACGCGGATCACATCAACCTCCTGTCACTGGCGGAAAAAAGGCCACTTCATCACCGGGCTGTAGCGCCCTGTCAGGCTTGGTCATTACCTGATTGACCGCAATCATCACCGGTTGCGCGCCGTCCAGCTGGGCCCAGTTCCCCCCTTTAGAAGCAAGGCTGTGCAGCAGTTGACCGGCAGTCAGCCCGGGTTGGGCCTCAACCGTCAGCGTGGTTGTATCCAGTTCCTCCCTCAGGCGGGCAAAGAACTTCACCGTAATAGAATTATCCGTAGCCATGGTCATTCCAGCAGCTCCGCAAACGAGTAATAGGTAACAGGGTCACCGAGGTTAATGGTCGTGTTCTCAGGTACCACAGCCAATCCCTCAGCCCAGCAGGCAGAGCTCAGGACGCCGGAGCTCTGGTTGGGATAGGCCGTGATCATAAGGCCGTCATCGCCAATGCTCTTGCGGGCACGGACGTATTGTCGACGAATTGAGGGCTTCTCCGTCGAAAATCCGGCCGGGATCTGTTCTCCGCCACCAGTAACCCCCGTTCGGCTCTGGCAGGCGCGAATAAACGGCATGCCCATCACCATAAAGCTGACCAGCACGGCCACCGGATTGCCGGGCAGGCCCAGCACCGGCGTGTCGCCAATCGTACCGAAGGCCATTGGTTTGCCAGGTTTGCTGGCAAGCCGCCACAGGGACAGGTTGCCAGATTCCTCCAGCACCGCCCGAACATGGTCTTCCTCGCCCACCGACACGCCGCCGCTGGTGATGATCAGGTCGGCCTCGGCTGCGGCCCGCTCAAGAGTCTTGCGGGTCGCGTCCCGAGCGTCCTTCAGGGCCTCACAGAGCACCACCTCGCAGCCTGCTTTCGCCAGCAATCCCAGCAGGGTGTAGCGATTGCTGTTATAGATCTGTCCAGGCCCCAGTGGTTGTCCGGGATCCACCAACTCGTCACCGGTTGTGAGAACGGCGACTTTCAGTTTTGCGTACACGGCAACGTCTGCCGTACCAATGGAGCCCAGTAGGCCCATTTCCTGGGGGCGGATCCTGGTGCCCGCCGCCAATGCCAGCTCGCCCTGAGCCAGATCCTGGCCACGGCGACGGATATTCTGGCCTTCGCTGACAGGCCCATTGACGGTGATACCGTCGCCGCAAACGCTGACCCGTTCCTGCATGATGACCGCGTCCGCGCCTGAGGGGATTTCCGAACCGGTGAAAAGACGCACGGCCGTTCCAGGCTTGAGGGTCAGGCGTTCTTCACCAGCAGCTGTGCGCCCGGACACCGGTAGTGGTTCCCCGCCAGCAAGATCCCCGGCACGCACGGCGTAACCGTCGACGGCGCTGTTATCCGCTGGTGGTACATCCGCCGGAACTGTGTAGTCCCGGGCCAGAACCCGGTCCAGACTGTTTGTCAGTGCCACGGTTTGCGAGCGCGTGATCGGGCGCGCCCGGGCAACCAGATGGTCAATGGCTTCTTCAACAGGAGTCAGGTCAGAGCTTGCCATGGATTATCGCTCCGAGCGCTCGCCAATAACCTGGTCGATCCGGCTGAGAGGCTTGTCCGGTTTGCCGAGGGCCAGGTCTGAGAAGTTGCAGGGGCCGTGGCGACTGTCCAACTGACTGACGAGAATGCCGTTCCAGCCGGTGCGGCAGGCACTTGTTGAACCGGGCAGGCAGAAAATCACCGTGTGATTGGCCAATCCGCCAAAGGCTCGGGACTGAATCGTGGAAGAGCCAATCTCGCTGGCGGAAAGCCGGCGGAACTCCTCACCGAAGCCGTCGATGGCCTTGTCCAGCAATGGGGAGACCGCTTCTGGCGTACTATCGCGCTCATGGAAGCCGGTGCCGCCGGTGATGATCACCACGTTGATCTCCGGGTCGGCGATCCAGCCGGACATCAGCGCCCGTATGAGATAGACATCGTCCGGCAGGATGCGTCGGGCAACCAGTCGGTGGCCCGCTTCAATGATGCTGTTCTCCAGGAACTTTCCTGATGAGTCTTCCGCTTCACCCCGGCTGTCGGACACCGTCAGCAGGGCGATACTCAGGGGTTTCAGTTCGACGGTGGCGTCGATACTCATGGATGCTCTCCAAAGTTTTTATAGGTCTGTCTAACAGTATCTCTATTGGGAATGATGAATGGAAGGGGAGACATTCATCAGAGGGATACGGGGCATTTGCGGAGGCTGTGGGCGACCCCTTAAGGAGAAATTGGTTCAAAAATGCGCGACATTACTTGACATTGGTACGCAAGGTGGCTGATGATCGCTCTTGCCCGGCGAACGGTTGTTCTTCCTGTCTCTGGCTTCAGTACCTTTCCGGACTCCATCTACACCGGTTGCTCCATCTGGCCAGCACCAAGTTCAACGTATATCCGATCAATCCGTTTAGGGGCACCCCTTTCATTTCAATATTCGTTTACTTCCATTCCTGACTATCTAACAACCTATGAACCTTACTGAACTCAAGCAGAACTCCATGCCCGAATTGCTCGATATTGCGCAAGAGATGGGCCTCGATAACCTGGCTCGCTCGCGCAAGCAGGATGTCATCTTCACGATCCTGAAGAAGCATGCTAAAAGCGGCGAAGACATTTATGGTGACGGCGTACTGGAAATTCTGCAGGACGGTTTCGGCTTCCTCCGTTCCGCCGACGCCTCATACCTTGCCGGTCCTGACGACATCTACGTGTCGCCAAGCCAGATTCGCCGTTTTAACCTGCGGACCGGTGACACCGTTGCCGGCAAGATACGCCCGCCGAAAGACGGCGAGCGTTACTTTGCCCTGCTGAAAGTTAACGAGATTAACTTCGACAAGCCGGACAACGCCCGAAACAAGATCCTGTTCGAGAACCTGACACCGCTGTTCCCGGACGAGCGCCTGATGCTTGAAGCCGGTAATGGCAGCACCGAGGATCTGTCCTCACGGGTTCTGGATCTGGTTGCGCCCATCGGCAAGGGCCAGCGCGGCCTGATCGTGTCTCCGCCCAAAGCCGGTAAGACGCTGCTGATGCAAAGCATCGCCCAGTCCATCACCCGTAACAATCCAGAGTGCCATGTGATGGTGCTGCTGATTGACGAGCGTCCGGAAGAAGTAACCGAGATGCAGCGCACCGTGCGTGGTGAAGTGATCGCCTCCACCTTCGATGAGCCCCCGGCCCGTCATGTGCAGGTGGCCGAGATGGTCATCGAAAAGGCCAAGCGTTTGGTCGAGCACAAGAAAGACGTGGTGATTCTGCTGGATTCCATCACCCGTCTGGCCCGTGCCTACAACACGGTGATTCCGTCCTCCGGCAAGGTACTGACCGGTGGTGTGGACGCCCACGCCCTTGAGAAGCCCAAGCGTTTCTTTGGTGCGGCCCGTAACGTGGAAGAGGGCGGCAGCCTGACCATTCTTGCCACCGCGCTGGTCAACACTGGCTCCAAGATGGATGAAGTCATCTATGAGGAGTTCAAGGGAACCGGTAACATGGAGATCCATCTGGATCGCAAGATTGCCGAGAAGCGCACCTATCCCGCCATCAATATTCGCAGCTCTGGCACCCGCCGTGAGGACCTGCTGATGAGCGAGGCGGATATCCAGCGCATCTGGATTCTGCGCAAGCTGCTGCACTCCATGGACGACGATACCGGTGCCATTGAGTTCCTGCTGGACAAGCTGCGTGAAACCAAGACCAACGACGAATTCTTCCAGTCGATGAAGCGTCGTTAAGTCCTGCTGCGCCTCAGGTTTGGGGGCAGGCGGAGCCGGGGTGAGCTGCCCCGGACACGCCGTAAACCCATCCCTGGGGGCTCGGCATTGCCATCCCTGGCAATGCACGGTCCGGGGCAGCTCACCCCGACTCCGCCGTCCAGAGTTGGTACGCGCGCTGATCCCCCATCCAGTTCCCGCACCCACGCAGAAATCCAAGCCAATACCCAGGCCGAACCAAAACCAAAGAATTCGCGTACAATGCCGGAATCAACCGGAGTAGCCGATGAAATACAACGACCTGAGAGACTTCATAGGCCAGCTTGAAAAGTTGGGAGAGCTGAAGCGTATTTCAGTGGAAGTCGATCCCCACCTGGAAATGACCGAGATCTGCGACCGCACGCTGCGGGCAGGTGGCCCCGCGTTGTTGTTCGAGAACCCCAAAGGCTACGACATGCCCGTGCTGGCCAACCTGTTTGGTACGCCGAAACGCGTGGCCATGGGCATGGGGCAAGACAGCGTGACCGCGCTGCGGGACATCGGCAAGCTGCTCGCTTTCCTGAAAGAACCGGATCCTCCCAAGGGCTTCAAAGATGCCATCGAGAAACTGCCGCTGTTCAGGCAGGTGATGCGTATGAGCCCCAAAGTGCTTCGCTCGGCGCCCTGCCAGGACGTGGTGATCGAAAAGGACCAGGTGGATCTGTACCAGATACCGGTTCAGCACTGCTGGCCCGGGGACGCAGGGCCTTTGGTGACCTGGCCGTTGGTGATAACCCGTGGGCCCCATAAAGAACGCCAGAATCTTGGTATTTACCGGCAACAGGTCATTGGCCGTAACCGGCTGATCATGCGCTGGCTGAGCCATCGTGGAGGTGCGCTGGATTTTCAGGAGTTCCAGAAAGCCAACCCGGGTAAACCCTACCCTGTGGCCGTTGCCCTTGGGGCGGACCCGGCGACCATCCTGGGTGCGGTGACGCCGGTGCCGGATTCGTTATCGGAATACGCCTTTGCTGGCCTGCTCCGCGGCGGAAGAACCGAATTGGTGCAGTGTGGTCTCAGCGATCTGCAGGTGCCGGCCAGTGCCGAGATTGTGCTGGAAGGGTTCATCTATCCGGACGACGTAGCGCCGGAAGGCCCGTTCGGGGACCATACCGGTTATTACAACGAAGTGGATGAATTCCCGGTGTTCACCGTGGAGCGGGTGACGCACCGCAAGGACCCGATTTACCACAGTACCTACACTGGCCGCCCACCCGATGAGCCCGCCATTCTGGGTGTGGCACTGAACGAAGTCTTCATTCCCATCCTGCAGAAGCAGTTCCCCGAGATTGTGGATTTTTACCTGCCTCCCGAGGGGTGCTCCTACCGTCTTGCAGTGGTGACCATGAAGAAACAGTACCCCGGCCATGCCAAACGGGTGATGATGGGAGTATGGTCATTCCTGCGGCAGTTCATGTACACCAAGTTTGTGATCGTTACCGACGACGACGTAAACGCACGGGACTGGAAAGACGTGATCTGGGCCATGACCACCCGCATGGACCCATCCAGGGATACCACGCTGGTTGAGAGCACTCCCATCGACTACCTGGACTTCGCTTCGCCGGTGTCCGGGCTGGGCTCGAAAATGGGGATGGATGCCACCAGCAAGTGGCCGGGCGAAACCGATCGGGAGTGGGGCACGCCCATCACCATGTCCGACGACGTCAAAAGGCGTGTGGACGACATCTGGGACAGCCTGGGGATTGAAGTTTCATCCGATCGCCCCGATTGATATGGCCAGCCGTGAATGTCGTATTCAACTCGTGCCGGCGGTATTGTCCTTTACCGCAGCCGCCGACGAGACGCTGCTTGCGGCAGCCGGCAGGGCGGGGATCGCGGTTCCCGCCGCCTGTCGCAATGGCGTGTGCGAGCTCTGTGAGGCTCGCCTGGTCAGTGGCGAGGCCCTGAATACCCGCAATCAACACACAATTCCGGTCACCGGGCGACTGATGATGTGTCGCACCCTGGCGCTCAGTGACCTTGAACTGGAGATAGACGCCGTTATGGCAGCCGGAGACAACCAGCCTCGCAAGTTCCAGGCAAAGGTGGTGGACGTTCGTTCCATCAGCCACGATGTTTACCGTGTGGAACTGCAACTGCCCCGTCGCCGGGAACTGTCGTTTCACGCCGGCCAGTACCTGTCCGTGAATCTGCCGGATACAGACCCCTGTTATTTTTCCATCGCCAGCAGTCCGTCTGAAGAATTGATTGAGCTGCACATTCAGGCGACACCGGAGTGGGTGTCTGCACAGAAAGTGATTGATGCATTGACCTCTGGCGGAGAGGTGACCGTTGAATTACCCCACGGCCGCGCGTGCCTGGCGTCCGCGCCGGACAAACCGCTGTTGCTGGTCGCCGCCGGAACGGGGTTTGCCCAAATGAAGAGCCTGGTGGACTACCTGCAGAACACGTCTTACGACAAGCCTGTGAAGTTCTACTGGGGCGTTCGCCGCCACGAGGATATGTACCTGCGATCCCTGGCCCAGCAGTGGCAGGAAGAATGGCCGCCCTTTACCTTCCTGCCCGTGGTAGGGGATGACGAAGACAACGAGTGGAGTGGCCACCACGACCAGTTGGTGCGAACCGTGCTGGCGTCGGGCATGGACTGGAGCAACGTGGAAGTTCACGCCAGCGGCTCGCCGACGATGGTCTATACCTTGATGGATGCGTTACTTGAGGTGGGGTTGCCGCAGGAAGCATTTCTCTCCGATGTACTGGAATACGCCCCGAGAGGTTGAGACCCGGGGCCAGCCCCTCAGGCCTTGGGCATCGGCAAATCCGGCAACCCACTATCGTTAACCAATCCCTGCATCAACAGCTTCACACTGTTCTCACCCTCGCCCATGTGAGCATTCAGGCGGCTCAGCTCGGCCATGGTTTCACGGCTGCGGCGTAGCCGAAGGCTGGTTTCGAAATACTCCCGCGCCTTGCCCCAGAGCTCGTTGCGCAGGCTCAGACGGCCGAGTGCCAACAGCAGCTCTGCATTGTTGGGACGATCCTTCAGCCACTGCTCCGCTACCAGCAACTGCTCATCCGGCTTCAGGCCTTTTACGCGGCCATACAGATTGACCAGTTCATCACCCCAGTGATTGCGCAGGACTTTCCTCAGCAGGGTTTCAGCCTGGGCTTCGTCGCCCAGATCGGCAAGCAGCCGGGCATACTCCCGAATGGTGTGTTCGTCACGGCGGAGAAACCCTGGCAGCTCATCCCAAAGTTTGGTGAGAGGCTCAAGGGACGCTGAAGGCTCACCCGAGTGGCGGCGGCACTCCTCTGCGGCACGCTGCAGAAGGTTTTGCCAAACCAGGCGTTCCAGGTCGCCTTGTTCTTCACTCTCCATCAGGTTGCGCTTGCGGATTTCCGGCAACAGGCGGGACAGCTCACGCCAGTCTTCCAGGCGCACATAGGTGTTTTTCAGCAACTTGAGTACAAACGGATGGTGGGGCGCCTGCTTGCGCAGCCGCACCAGGGTTGCCAGGGCCTGCTCCAGTCGGTTGCCCGCCAGTTGCAGTTGGGCCTGAGTAATGCCCACGGCCATGTCGGAGCCCGGGGTGCTTTCAAAGGCCTTGCGCAACAGTTCGTCAACGGCCTCGTGATCGCCGGATTCAAACGAGGCCTGGGCCGCTGCCAGGTAGTTGATCAGTGGCGTGTCCGCGTGCTCTGCTGAAGAAGTGAGCAGCTTGCGGGCACGTGGCCAGTTACCCTCCGCCAGGGCCAGCAGCCCCTGAGTGGTTCTGCGCCGGGCTCGGCGTTCATTGCTGCGGGCCAGCCAGCCGGCGACCATGCCGGTGCCATGGCGCAGTCGACGGAACAGATTGATGGTTAGCACGGACGCTGCCACCAGCAGTACCAGCAACGCCAGACCAATCCAGAAATTGGTTTCAATCAGATAGTTGCCCAGGCTGATGCGGATGTAGCCAAGGTCGTACTGCAACCCCAGCGCAAGCCCGGTGCCCAGCAGTAAGGCGACCAGGATGATCAGCAAAATGCGGATCATGATGCGTCTCCCTGTTCACCGTTGCTGCCATTCTTTTCGGCCTCTCCGTTGTCCAGTCGACCGGCCAGTCGTGCCTTGAGCAGTTCCAGTGAGCGGCTGATGTCTGGCAGTTCCGGATCAACGTTCTTTTGTGAGAGTTCCTCCAGGGTCTGCGAGAGCGCGATGATGCGGGTGTTGCTGCTGTCGTACCAATTATTGATGGCATTGCTGGCTTTGGTCAGGGAGCGTGAGTAGAGCTGTTGATGACCGCGAAGTACGGCCAGCTCGGCTTCTTCCAGCATCAACTGCAGATTGAGCCGTGCATAGGCGCTTTGCTCCGGAGACAGCAGGGGTTTGACCGGCTCATCGAGCCTGCGGACCACAACCACCTGAGACAGGGTTTGCTTGACCTTGTGCCATCCCTCGGCAACCAGGCCCTGCCCGGAAGCATCGGCTTCCGGGTTCTCGCCGCTACTGACAAATCCTGGGGCGCGATCATGAATCAGTGCACTGTCTGTCAGTTGGTGGATGCTGTCGATAGCCGCTTCCAGTTTCAGGTAGAGCCCGGTGCGGTCGACATCGACAATGCCCTTGAGCGCCAGGATTTCCTTGGCCAGTTGCTGGCGAACCGGGTAAACGCCGATATCGTCTGATTCCGCCAGAACTTCATCACCGGATTCCAGTGCCGCCAAGGCCCCGCGAATGTCCTTTTCGATCATGAGCCTCTGGTTGGCCACCCTCAGCAGATATTCCGCCTCGGCCAGCAGCCAGTCAGTACGAGTGCGGTTTCCGGCCTCCAGCAGTTCACGGGCGTTGTGGTCGATCTGCCGTTGCTGGGTCGCGATCAGTTCACGCTGTTCAGACAGCTTGTCTTCCAGCGCCTGCAGGCGACGGCTCTGCTCACTGCCGGTCTGGCCGTACATCCGGTCCAGTTGCTCGGTGTCACTCTCCAGATCGGTGATGGACTGTTGCAGTGCCTGGTAGTTGTTCCATTGCTGCCAGCTCCAAAGAGACAGGGCAACGGCCAGGGCGAGCGCCAGTAGTGTAATGATCCAGAGGGGCCACAGTTTTTGCCGTGTTTGCTGATGCTTTTCGATCGGGGCAGGCAGTTGTGCGTTTGATTCTGTCACGGGCATCCTTACTTGGTGTTTCCGGAGCCTCCGTCCAGGCTGGCAAGTTGTTCTGCAACTGCAGCCACAATCGAGCTATCGGCAAGGCTTCCTGGTATACACGTTCGCCGGAGGCCGGCCAGACGTGCTTGTTCGGCAATCCGCTCAACGGGGACAACCAGTAAAGTGTTTTCAAGATTATGGCCGGTATTGTCACTGAGTGCGATGAGATTGTTCAATGTTTCTCCCGACAGTGTGACGATGGCCTCGGGGGAAAAGTCGTTCAGCATCGCGTTCAGCGTCGCTTTATCATAGTCGGGACAGAAGCGACGATAAAGGGGCAGCACGGTGACTCGCGCGCCTCTGCGTTCCAGGGTTTGCGGGATCAGTTCCCGGCCTTCCTGTCCGCGCACCACCAGAACCTTTTCGTGCTCCAGTGTGGCCAGCTCCGGCAACTGTAGCAAATCTTCGCTGGTGTGGCCGGTTTCCGGTTGCCGCGTTTCCAGGCCATAGTTGCTCAGCACCGTGGCGGTTCCTGCCCCGACGCCGTACCAGTGGATGTCGGTGGGTGTCTGGGGCCACCACTCGTCCAGCCAGTCGAGCAGCAAGGCGGCGGCATAGGGGCTGACGGCAATGACGTGGGCGAACTCGTCCAAGTTGAGGATCAGCGTGCGGGTTGCGGGGTCTTCCGGGAGCGGCTCGCGGGCGATAAGCGGCATGACCCGCGCATCGGCGCCGGCATCGCAAAAGCGCGAGGCCAGCCGGTCGGCTTCCGGTTGTGGCCGGCAGATGAGTATCCGCCGGCCCTCAAGGGGTAGCGAATCAGGTTGGGGTGTGGCCATAGATGTCAGCCAGTACCTTGTCTGCACCCAGTGCGAGTAGGTCTTCCGCCAGTTCGCGTCCAAGGCGCTCGCCTTCGCTGCGGGGCGCGCGGCCTTCAACGCGGAATACCTGGGTGCCGTCGACGGCGCCCACGAGTCCCCGAAGCCAGAGCATGTCATCGTCTTCCAGCAACGCGTAGGCCGCGATGGGTACCTGGCAGCCGCCCTGCAATCGCCGGTTCAGGGCCCGTTCCGCTTTCACTCGGTCCGAGCTGTCGCGATGATCCAGGGGCTCCAGCATGGCGATCAGTTCGGCATCATCGAGGCGGCATTCGATGCCAAGCGCACCCTGGCCCACGGCAGGCAGGGATATACTGTCTGGCAGGCAGTAGCGGATACGGTCATGGAAACCGAGGCGTTTGAGCCCGGAGCTGGCCAGGACGATGGCCTGGTAATCGCCGGCATCCAGCTTTGCCAGGCGGGTATTGACGTTGCCACGCAAGGTGCGGATTTCCAGGTCGGGCCGGTAGGCACGCAACTGGGCTTCCCGGCGCAGGCTGGCAGTGCCGACTACGGCGCCGTGGGGCAGGGCGTCCACGTTATCGTAGTCATTGCTGACGAACGCATCGGTGGGGTCTTCCCGCTCACAGATGGCCACCAGCCCCAGCCCTTCCGGAAACTCCATCGGCACATCTTTCATGGAGTGCACCGCCAGGTCGGCACTGCCTGCCAGCATGGCCTCTTCCAGTTCCTTGACGAACAGACCCTTGCCGCCAATCTTGGCCAGCGGCACATCCAGGATCTTGTCGCCCTGGGTTTTGATCTTGACCAGTTCCACGGTCACGTTGTCGTGGAGCCGCTCCAGTTCAGACTTGATAAATTCCGCCTGCCACAACGCCAGTGCGCTGCTGCGGGTTGCAATGCGAAGGGTTCGTTTTGACATGGTGTACGTTGCCGGATCTGAAAAATGGTACGCCAAGGGTACTCTTTGTGAGGCAAATTGTGGAGCCGAATGTTGAGCGCCCAGGCTACCCGGGGCGATGCTCCTTTAGCCATTGCCGTAAAGAGGCGGCGTGTCTCCGGCTTACGGGCAGTTGCCCGTGCTGGTCTGTCAGATCAATCAGGTTCTGGCCATCCCGTTGTTTCAGCAGCGCTCGGATATAGCGCACGCCTACCAGGGTGTGTCGGTGAATCCGCAGCAGGTATTGCGAGTAGGTGCTTTCCAGTTCTTTCAGGGTGTAATCGGTGACGGTTTCGCCGCGCAGGTGATGGATGGTGACGTATTTCTGATCGGCTTCGCAGTACAGAATGCCCTGGATGTCGATCAGTTCAGTCCCGCGGTGGGTGCGGATGGCCAGCTGTTCGTCCGTACCCGATTGCTTTTCAGTCAGCGCCTGCAATTGCACCCGGTTGACTCGGCCAGCCCGATTGAGGGCGTCGGTCAGCGCTTCACGACGTACCGGTTTGAGCAGGTAGGCCACCGCGTGTACATCGAACGCCTGGATGGCGTAATGATCATAAGCGGTGCAGAAGATGATGGCCGGAGGGGCCTCCAACGAAGCCATCCGTCGGGCGGCTTCCATGCCATCGGTACCCGGCATGCGGATATCGAGCAGCAGGATGTCCGGCGCCAGGCGCGCGGTTTTCTCCAGTGCTTCGTCGCCGTCGCCAGCCTCGTCACAGACATTGTAGCCAGGCAACGCCTCCACCAGTCGGCGTATGCGCTCCCTGGCCAGAGGTTCGTCGTCGGCAATCAGTACGCTGCGGTGATTGTTGTCGCCCATGCTTGCCTACTTGCTCCCTGTTGCCGGTTTTCCGTTGCCACTCGCTGTCTGCCATGGCAGCCGGAGAGTGACAGTATAGATATCATTCTGGTGGCTGTGTTTCAGCACGGCGGGCTCACCGAACAGGGCGTGCAGGCGGGACTGAATGTTGGCCAGCGCCATTCGGTTGCCTTCGTGGCTACCCTGGTCAGAATCCGGGCGCGGGTTCTGCACCATCAGGTAGACCGAGGGGCCCTTGCGGTAGGCCTCAACCTTTACGGTACCTCCGTTCGGACGAGGCTGAATGCCATGATAAATGGCGTTTTCGACCAGTGGCTGGAGGGTCAGGGGAGGGATGGCCTGTTGTTCCAGTCCATCTTCGATATGCCATTCCAGTGTCAGCCGGTCTTCCAGACGCAGCTTTTCAATGGCCAGGTAGCGTTTGCACAGGTCCAGTTCGGCGCTCAGAGGAATCAGGCGGTCACCGGTGCGCAGGCTGGCGCGGAACAGTTCGGACAGATCCAGCACGGCGTCTTCGGCCCGTTCCGGGTTAACGACAATCAGGCTGGCAATGGTGTTCATGCTGTTGAACAGGAAGTGTGGATGGATTCGTGCCTGCAGGGCGGTCAGCCGGGCCTGCATTTCTGACTCCCGCTGTTGTTGCCACTGGAACTGCAGGTAGAAGTATCGCAGCACCATCAGTGTGATCAACAGCGCCAGCAGCAGTTTCTTGGCCACGCCCTGCCAGGCTTCGAGGCCGGGTTGCGGGTGTAGCACGCTGTCTGCGAAGAGGCTGAAGGCCAGCACATCCAGCATCACGATGGTAACAATCACTGTGGTGGCACGGGTAACTGTCAGCCGTGAGAGCCAGCGCCGCATGGGGCAGATCAGGGCGGCGCTGGTCAGCACCGTCCATTGCACGAACAGGGACAGCAGGCCGAAGTAGTTCCAGTCAATCCAGTGGCTTTCGGCCTGAACGATGGACAGCACCAGCACCAGCAGTTCACTGGTGACCACCAGCAGGAAAACGGCCCTGACCCGGCACAGGTCCGGCACATAGAAATCGGCGTCGCTTTCCGCGAGTGCCTGGGCTGGGCGTTCCCTGTTGTGTCTTGCGGCCATTGAACCTGTTCCTGATTCCTGTTCCTGATTTGGGGGAGGGCAACTGGGCGCCGCGGAATGCTATAATCCTGCGATATTCCATTTACCCATTCCCGCAGAATGATGCCGGGCTGTCAGCAGGAAAGATAGACCATGACGGATCAGAACAAGAGCGCCGAGAAACCCTGGGGCGGTCGTTTCACCGAACCCACCGATGCCTTTGTGGAGCGTTTCACCGCTTCCGTGGGCTTTGATCAGCGCCTATACCATCACGATATTACCGGGTCCATTGCCCATGCCACCATGCTGGCGGAAGTGGGTGTGCTGACTGTGGAAGAGCGTGACACTATTATTGACGGCCTGAAAGCCGTCAAGGCGGACATTGAGGCCGGCACCTTTGAGTGGTCGGTCAGTCTGGAAGACGTGCACATGAACATTGAAGCGCGACTGACGGATCGGATTGGCATCACGGGCAAGAAGTTGCACACCGGTCGCAGCCGCAACGATCAGGTGGCCACGGATATTCGCCTCTACCTGCGCGACGAAATCGATGTCATCGCCGAAGAGCTTCGGCGCCTGCAAGCCGGCCTGCTGGATCTGGCCGAGCGCGAGGCCGAGACTATCATGCCGGGATTCACCCACCTGCAGACCGCTCAGCCGGTTACCTTCGGTCATCACCTGTTGGCCTGGTACGAAATGCTGGTGCGGGATGCCGAGCGCCTGCAGGACTGCCGCAAGCGTGTGAATGTGATGCCCTTGGGTGCTGCGGCGCTGGCGGGTACAACCTATCCGATTGATCGCGGTATCACTGCAAAACTGCTGGGCTTTGATCGGGCCAGTGAGAATTCCCTGGATTCCGTGAGTGACCGGGATTTTGCCATCGAATTCTGCAGCTTTGCCGCCCTGTTGATGACCCACCTGTCGCGCTTCAGCGAAGAACTGGTGTTGTGGACCTCTGCCCAGTTTGATTTCATCGACCTGCCGGACCGTTTCTGCACCGGGTCGTCGATCATGCCCCAGAAGAAAAATCCGGACGTGCCCGAACTGGTACGTGGCAAGACCGGCCGGGTGAACGGCCACCTGATCAGTTTGCTGACCCTGATGAAGAGCCAGCCGCTGGCCTATAACAAGGACAATCAGGAGGACAAGGAGCCGTTGTTCGATACCGTGGACACCGTGAAAGGCTGCCTCAAGGCTTACGCGGATATGATCCCGGCCATCGAAGCGCGGGCCGACAACATGCGCGTGGCGGCCAAGCGGGGATTCTCCACCGCAACTGATCTGGCGGACTATCTGGTCAAGAAGGGCGTGGCTTTCCGCGATGCCCATGAAATTGTGGGCAAAGCGGTTGCGTTTGGCGTTGCCGAAGGGCGTGACCTCTCCGAGATGACCACGGAAGAACTCACCCGCTTCTCCGACGTCATCGGCGAAGACGTGTTCGATGTGCTGACGCTGGAAGGCTCCGTGCAGGCGCGTGATCACCTTGGCGGCACTGCGCCGAAGCAGGTGCGCGCTGCAGTCGCACGCGCGCGCCAGGCACTCTAGCTAGCCGCCAATCTTCCCCGTGGTCAGGGTAACCTCCACCGGTTTCAGCTCCTCCAGTGGGCGTGGCCGGTAGAGGCGGAAGCCCTGGCCGTAGTGAATGCCAAGGGTTCGTACCTTTCGGAGGGTGTCGTCGTTCTCAATGAAGGTGGCGACCGTCACCTTGCCCGAGGCTTCCGCTATTTTATGAAGCGCCTCTACCATTACCTGCTGCACCGGATCGTCGTTCAGGTGCTGCATGATCTTGTGGTCCAGCTTGATGATGTCCACCGGCAGTTTCGCCGCCAGGCCGTAACTTTCCACCGACGCTCCCGCACCATCCAGCGCTACCCGGCAGCCAATGCGGTGCAGGCTGTCGCACAGCACCGCGACATCGTCCGGATACTGGGTGGCGTGGGCTTCCCTTATCTCCAGGCAGAAGCATTCCGGGGCAAAGGGTGATCCTTTCAGTGCGGCTTCCATAAAGTCCGCAAACGAGTCATCCAGTACGCTGGCCAGGGACAGGTTGAAACCGCAGTACTTGAGGCGCGGCTCCAGCAGACGGTGCTGTTCGAGCCAGGCCAGGGTCTGACGGATCACCTGGCGATCCAGGCGCTTGGCCAGGTCAAATCGTTCGGCAACGGGCAGGAAAGCGTCCGGGGTCAGGGGAGGGCTGTCAGGCGTCTCACCGGGAATCCGGGTCAGTATTTCGATGTGGTCGCCCCAGGTAACGCTGGCCACGGGGCGCAGCGATTGGTATTCAAGCTTCAGGTGGCCACTGTCGAGTGCCTGCTGGATTTGTGCCAGCACCTCGTTGGCCGTGCCCTCGTCCAGCGACAGGGACATGGCCCGGGCGGCATGAATCCGGTTGCGACCGGACGTTTTTGCGGTGTGGCACAGGTCAGCCGCCTGGGTCAGCAGTTGTTCGGAATCGGTGGGCGCGTCGTCGTCCAGAAACAGCAGGCCGCCACTGGCCGTTGTCTGTAACTGCTTGTCCTGCCAGTGGAACACGAAGCCGCCGATCAGCTCGAGAATGCTGTCGGCAATCTTGCGGGCGCGCGCTTCGGGGCAGTTTTCGATCAGCAGGGCGAAGGTGTCGCCGGCCAGTCGTGCCAGCGCATCCCGCTGTCGGATCTTGACCCCGAGATTGCCGGCCAGCTCACGCAGGTAACGGTCGCAGGTGCCGCTGCCGGCGATGTCGTTGAAGTGGTCAAACCCATCCAGGTCGAGATAGAGCAGGCTGTCACTGCTCTCCCGCCGTGGCTTCTGCTCCAGTGTTCGTTGCAGGCGGCCCAGGAAGGCTTTGCGGTTCATCAGGCCGGTGACCGGATCATGCTGGACGCGGTATTCGCTGCTGGAGGAGTTCTGCAGGCGGTCGCTGATGTCCCGGGCCACATGAACGGCGCCAATCACGTCGCCCTGGTCATTGGTCAGGCGTTGATAGTGGATCTCGTACAGGGGCAGCTCCCGGTGTTGCTGCGCCATGGGCATTTCCACCACGAAACTGTCGCGTTCGAAGGCGCGGTGCCAGAGTCGCTCGATAAGCCGTCGTTCGTTGGGGAAGCCCTGCAATGCGGCGCTCAGGTTGCTTCCGGATTCCGGCCGGAGGCCGAAGGTAATCTCGAACTGGCGACTGAAGGCACGGTTGAAATGCAACAGGTTTAGCTGGCGATCAACGGCGACCACCAGGTCGTTGGTGGCGTTGATCGTGGCGCCCAGCATTTGCTCCGCCTGCTGGCGGGCGAGGGTATGATTGCGCTCAGGCGTGTGGTCAACCAGCGTTCCTCCCAGTCGCTGTATCCGTTCGCCGGCTTTCAGGGCCCGGCCCGTCAACGTCACTTGGCGAACGTTCTGTCGCGCGGTTATCAGATCCAGCGTCAGGGAGAAGGGCTGCCCGGTGCGGATGCAGCGACGGAACAGGGCGCGTATCCTGCCCTGGCTGGACTGGCAGTAGAAAAGTGCCTGTTCGGGCGTGATTTCGCTGCCGGGTCTTAATTCCAGCAAATGATACATGCCGTCCGTCCAGATCAACTCATTGCTGTGGAGGTCCAGCTCCCAGATACCAACGCCGGCGGAAGTTTCAGTCAGCCGAATCAGGCGGTGGTCGATGGGGGAATGATCCCGCTGGCTTATAAATGCGCTGGCGGCCTGGTCGGAATCGCGAATGTCCATGCGCAGGCTGAGACCCGCTGTGAAGAAAAAGCCTTCCTTGTGGCGGAAGGTGATCAGTATCGACTCGCCATTTTCAATTCGGTGGCGATGGGCCGGTGCAAAGGGATCGTCCTGGCGTGCGGCCAGGATGCACTGAACCTTGCGACCCTCCAGTTCGCTGGCGTCGTAGCCCAGCACTGCCTCGGCGTGATGATCAGCGAACAGGATGACGCCGTCGTCGTTGATGCGGATCAGGGTTCGACGTTCGGCACCCTGGGGGGTGTCGGAACGGTCTCGACGGATAAAGAATTCTTTCACGACGGAAAAGCCTCAGCCAAGTTGTGGCAGGAGCGTGCTAATGTTCTCCCGCTTTTATTTTTTTGCCGATTTTGCCACGATTCGGTCATCATACTGATAATGGTATCGGAAAGAACCTCTCCCGCGGAGTCGCCTTGACCATCCAAACCGCTCCTATTGCCCTGGACTTTGATGAGGGTATAGACCGAAAAACGCTGCGCCGGCTGCGGGACCGGTTCATGGCTGTCAACCGGGAGCGCTGGGATCGTGCCCATTCGGCCCTGACCTATCGGCAACAGGCTGTTCTGGAAGTGTTGCCACTGGTGTTCCATCTTAATCACCCGGCTTTGCCCGGCTATCTCGACAGCGACTGCCCTTACGGACTGAGCCACTATCGGCCCCCTGAGTCCACGCTGAACGCTGCCCGGCGCCTGGCAAGAACCTTTTCACTCAAGGACGAGGGGCGCAGAAAACCAGACCTGGAAGCCCTCTTCCTGATGGGCAGCCCCGGGACCCTGGGCCATTCGGTGGCCAGTGATCTGGATATCTGGCTGTGTCATCGCCCGGATCTCTCGGAGCGGGGCGTGCGTTGCCTGGAACGTAAGGCTCAAAGTCTGTCCATCTGGGCCGAAAGCCTGGGGGTTGAGCTTCATGTGTTTGTGTTTTCCGCCGCTGACTGGCGTGCCGGAAGGCAGCGAGCGGAAGTGACCGGGGAAAACTGCGGCAGTTCACAGCATTATTTGCTGCTGGACGAATTCTACCGCACGAGCATTCATCTTGGCGGCCGTTATCCATTGTGGTGGCTGGTCCCCGTGGAGGATGAGCGACGCTATGACGAGTGCGCCCGGCAGCTGATTGACTGCCGTTTTATCCGGGGTGATGAGTACATTGATTTCGGCCCCGTGTTCTCGATACCGCAGGAAGAGTTTCTGGGGGCTGGAGTCTGGCAGTTGTACAAAGGCATCGACATGCCCTGGAAGTCGATCCTCAAGCTGCTGCTGATCGAGTGTTATGCCCGTAGTAATGAGGGCCAAGAGAGCGATGAGAAACCACTGCTGTCCCGGGTCTTCAAGGCGGCGGTGTATTCCGGTGAAACCAACCCTGACCGGCTCGATCCCTACGTACTGCTTTACGAACGCCTTGAGCAGTGGCTGCTTGAAGAAGATGCCCCCCAACGCCTGGTCCTGGTGCGTCAGAGCCTTTATCTCAAGGCAGGCCTGCCGCTTACCCGTTCGGCACAGACCCTCTCAGGCTGGAGAGCCAGGCTGTTGCAGGCCCTGGTGGACTCCTGGGGCTGGTCGGCTGCTGAGTTGAAAAACCTGGACAACCGGATCCGCTGGCGCGCAGAGGACGTGGTCACCCTTCGGCGGGCCGTGGTGGCCGAGTTGACCCACAGCTACCGGCTGTTGTCTCGGCTGGCTCGGGATCATGGCACCCGTGCGGCCATCACCAGCAATGACATGAACCTGCTGGGGCGTAAGTTGTATGCGGCGTTTCAGCGTAAGGCCGGGAAGGTAGAGCAGATCAACCCCGGGCTAGCCCCCTCCCTGGCAGAAGAGAATCTTGCGTTCCATCACCAGTCGGAACAGGGTGGTTCGGCTGGTCACGACGGCTGGTTGCTATACCGTGATCTTGAGGACCCGTCAGATGCGCTCTGGCAACCGGTCATACGCCGTTCGGGCAATCTCAGTGAACTGTTGGTGTGGGGCTATTACAACGGCTTGCTGACCCGGGCCACACGGTTGAATGTGCGAGCCGGCAGCAGCATTGCCTCGGTGGCAGAACTGCGGGAAATGCTGGATGCACTTGGTGCGTTCCTGCCATTCCCGGTGGAGCCGGCTGGCCGGGAGGCGCTTTCCCGGGGTGTGCACCCGCTGCGCAACCTGCTGTTTGTCAATGTCGGGGTCGACCCTCAGGCCTATCTGACCGAGCGGGGCTTGCACAAGCTTAGCGCCCGTCACGATTCACTGGGCTTCAGCGGTGGACGGGAAAACCTGGTGAATACCATTGACCAGGTCACCTTCAATAGCTGGCACGAGGTGAGTTTGCAGCACTACGCTGCCGGAGACACGCTGGTGCAGTGCCTCAAAAACGTGCTGGCATCAGTCGCCAACGCTCCGGACCGGTTGCCGGATATCATGGTTCATAGCCACAGCACAGGCCACGGAGCCGCCATAGCCCGGCGCGTACGCGAGCTGTTCATGGACGTGATGCGTTATTTCTTCGCCGGCGGTGTTGGCCCTCATCCCCTGCGTTACGTCATCGAGATGGATCGGCGATACTTCCTGCTTCAATTCAGTGGCGCTGAGCCCGGATTCGTGGCCCTGGACAGCAACGAAGCACTGATGGCGTATCTGTCCAAACCGCAGGAATCCTACGTGCCAGTGGTGTTTGACCAATACGCCTTGCTGGATGACCTGCCATTACGCGCCGTGTGCCATGCCAGCGAGCCGGATAACATTCAGGTGTTCTACCGGGTCACAGGAGAGACCGCGAAGGTGTGGGTCGTGGATGAACTGGGATCGGTGTTCTGCTGGCAGCAGGGTTACACCAATCGTCGCTTCCTGCTGGTGCCCTTGCTGCGATTCCTGGAGAACCTGATTGAACGCCGGCAGTTGCGACAACTGGACGCCGTGACCGATGTTGCAGGTGTCCAGTGCTATGAGATGGTGCTTCGCGACAGTCAGTGGCGTGCGGAGAGGCGGCCGGACGCCGACAGCAACGTGCGCCTGCCCGGGCTGGATGTACAGGCCATCGGTATTCAGGAGGGTGACTCTCAGGTGCGTTTCGATATTTTCTGTGGCGACCAGGAATTTACCGTCCAGGAGTATGGAGACCAGCTGATACCCGCGGTGGCCCACTATATTCGTTCGCTCCGCCAAAGTGACGAGCGCTACCCGGTCTACCTGACGGATGTTCACCTACCCCATGACCTGGATCCACAGATATACCAGCAGCATATCCAGACCATCCAGTATCTCTACTACCGTACCGAGTTGGAAGATTTGCTGAACCGGCATCTGTAGTATCCGGAATCGTGGGTGGTAGCATCTCGCCGGGCGCGGCCTCACTCAGGTATACTGCGTGCATACAGACAACGGGGGCAGCTACCCATGAAGCCAGGACAGACACTTACGTTCCTGCTGGTGATGGTCGTGTTTCTGGTTGGGTGTGGCCAGAAGGGGCCGTTGTATCGTCAGGCACCTGCCAGTGACGATGCCGCAACCGAGCAGGCCGCACCCAGTCAGAAATCCAGCGAACACGACAGCAGCGAACCGGCTGAAGACCACTAGGTTCGGCAGGCTGCCCCGATAACAGGCTCAGGAAATCCATGGATCACTTCAATTACCGCAGCGGTGAATTGTTCGCTGAGAACGTGGCGGTTGAGGACATTGCCCGGCGTTTTGGTACGCCAGCCTATGTCTATTCCCGCGCCACCCTCGAGCGCCATTACCGCGCCTATGATGATGCGCTTGCCGGTCGGCCACACCTGGTGTGCTACGCCGTCAAGGCCAACAGTAATATCGCCGTGCTGAACGTGTTGGCAAGGCTCGGCGCCGGTTTTGATATTGTGTCTGCCGGAGAACTGGAGCGGGTGATCCGTGCTGGCGGGGATCCTGCGAAAACCGTCTTTTCCGGGGTCGGCAAACAGCGCTGGGAAATGCGCCGCGCCCTCGAGGCCGGTGTTCGCTGTTTCAATGTGGAGTCCGACACCGAACTGGATCGCCTGAACGAAGTGGCGGGTGAGCTCGGTGTCAGGGCGCCGGTTTCCCTGCGTGTGAATCCGGACGTGGACGCCGGTACCCACCCCTATATTTCCACGGGGCTGAAAGAGAACAAGTTCGGCATCGACATTGCGGAAGCTCCGGCCGTCTATGAGCGTGCCGCTGCCATGCCAAACCTGGACATACAAGGTGTGGATTGTCACATCGGCTCGCAGCTCACGTCGGTGTCACCTTTCCTCGATGCGCTGGACCGTGTGTTGGAACTGATCGATGCCCTGGCGCAAAAGAATATTAATATCCGGCATCTGGACATGGGCGGTGGCCTGGGGGTCACCTACGATCAGGAGCAGCCGCCGCAACCGTCGGATTATGTGACCGCGCTGGCGGAACGCCTGGGCGATCGGTCGCTGGAGCTGATCATGGAGCCGGGGCGGTCCATTGCCGCCAACGCCGGCATCTTGCTGACGCGGGTGGAATTCCTCAAGTGCACTGAACATCGCAACTTCGCCATCATAGATGCGGCAATGAACGACCTGATTCGTCCCGCGCTCTACAGCGCGTGGCAATCCATTGTCCCGGTAACGCCCCGCAACGACGGTGACGAGAAAGCGTGGGACCTGGTTGGGCCGGTGTGTGAGACCGGTGATTTCCTCGGCAAGGATCGCAAGCTGAGACTCCAGGCGGGCGATTTGCTGGCGGTTCGGTCCGCCGGGGCCTATGGTTTTGTGATGAGCTCCAACTACAACACCCGTAACCGTCCACCGGAACTGATGGTTGATGGTGAACAGGTGCACATTGTGCGTCGGCGGGAAACCCTGGAAGAACAGCTTGGCCCAGAAAGCTGTTTGCCGGAATGAGTGGAGAGGCGGAGATGAGTCAGTCCCGGCGCAATCAGGGCCCAATGCTTAACTTCACCAAGATGCACGGTCTTGGGAACGACTTCATGGTGGTGGACGCCATCAGCCAGCCCTTTCGCCTGCGCCCGGAGATGATCCGCGAACTGGCCGACCGGAATTTCGGCATTGGCTTTGATCAGCTGCTGGTGGTTGAACCCCCGGGGCTTCCCGATGTGGACTTCCGCTACCGGATATTCAACAGCGATGGCTCGGAAGTCGAGCAGTGCGGCAACGGGGCCCGCTGTTTTGCCCGCTTTGTCCGCGACCAGCGCCTGACCAACAAGAAGGTGATCCGGGTTCAGACCGCCAAGGGCGTTATCGAATTGAGAGTCGGACGTGCAGGCATGGTCACCGTCGATATGGGGGTTCCTGAACTCAATCCTCCGGCCATCCCGTTCGCTGCCGACCGCCGCAAGGACGTGTACACGGTGGAACTCGGCGGTGATACCGTGGAACTCAGTGCCGTCTCCATGGGCAATCCCCATGGGGTGCTATTGGTGGATGACGTGGATACCGCCCCGGTAGGCGAGTTTGGCCCCAGGCTTGAGAGCCATCCGCGGTTCCCGGCGCGGGCCAACATCGGGTTCCTGCAGATTATTGACCGGACCCGCGTTCGCCTGAGGGTGTTCGAGCGTGGTTCCGGCGAAACCATGGCCTGCGGCAGTGGCGCCTGTGCGGCGGTGGTCGCCGGCTGCCTGCGAGGGCTGCTGGACAGCCGGGTGGACGTCGAGCTGAAAGGCGGGCGCCTGGTCATCGAATGGCAGGGTGAGGGGGCCCCTGTTATGATGGAAGGCCCGACGGCCAGCGTTTTCGAGGGTCAGCTTCGCCTGCCGGCAGACCAGCCCCCGAAACGACGTAAGAGCACGCGGCACAGCGATGCAAAATCAGGTACCAACCGACAGAACAATCGCCATCGCCAGCCGGCCACATCAAGGCCCTGACCATCAGGAGAGCAGCATGACAGAACAAACGGCCCACAAGAAGGCCGAAGGGCTCACCCGGGAAGCCGTCGCAGATTATCTGCGGAATAACCCCGATTTCTTTATTGATCAGGACGAGCTCCTGCGCAGCCTGACCCTGCCCCACGACAGCGGCCGGGCGATCTCGCTGGTAGAGCGCCAGGTGCACCTGTTTCGCGAACAGCGCGACACCTTGCGTCGCGAGTTGGTAGAGCTGGTGTCCATTGCACGCCACAACGACCGTCTGTTCGAAAAGAGCAAGCGCCTGCTGATGCAGGTGATCGAGGCCCGCAACCTGAATGATATGGCCGCCGCGATTGATGACAGTATCCGTGGTGATTTCGGTCTGGACGCGGCCTCGGTGATTCTCTTCACCGACAGCGAGTTGCCGGCAGCGGCGCAAGGCGCCCTACACGTGGTGTCGCCGGATGAGGCGAAAGCGCGCCTGGGTGGCTTGCTGGAAGGGGATCGCGCCGTTTGTGGCCAGTTCCGTGAGAGCGAGCGCAGTTTCCTGTTCCCGGACCGGGAGGAACCCATTGCCTCCGTGGCGTTAGTGCCACTGCGTAACAACGAATTGGTCGGGGTGTTTGCCGTGGGTAGTTGCGAACCCGGGTACTTCGACCAGAGTATGGGATCACTCTTCCTGACCTACATCAGCGACACCCTGAGCCGTCTGTTGCCGCCTATCCTGCAAAGGCATGCCGCCACGTTGCCTGTCACCGATGTGGTCGCGGAGTCCCGCTGACCATGTCGCTGGCTGACGAGGAAACCGGCCCGGCTGCCACACTGGCAGAGCCTGTGGCCGCGTTCCTGCGTTATCTGGCGTCGGAGAAGCGACACTCACCACGCACCTGCGGCAGTTATCGCGATGACCTGAACCGCTTTGCTGTGTGGGTTGAGCATCTACCGTCACCGGCCTGGCGGTCGGTCACCAGCCACGACTTGCGACGATACGTTGCCCAGCTCAGCCGTGAAGGTTTGGGCGGTCGGAGTATTGCCCGTCACCTGTCTGCCATCCGCCGGTTCTACGAATACCTGTTACGGGAACACCTGGCTGTCGACAATCCGGCGTTGGACATCCGGGCTCCGAAGTCCGGTAGGCGTCTACCGAAGGTGGCGGATGTGGACCAGCTCAATCACCTGCTGGACGCAACGCCCGATGATCCGCTGGAAATTCGCGACCTGAGCATGTTCGAGCTGATGTATTCCTCAGGGCTGCGGTTGTCGGAACTGGCGGGGCTGGATCTCCAATCCGTAGACGCCCGAGGTGGGGAGGTCCGGGTGCTGGGTAAGGGGCGCAAGGAACGCCTCCTGCCGGTTGGGCGAAGGGCGTTGGAGGCACTGGCTCGGTGGCTTGACGTGCGCGGAGCGATGGCGCCAGACGGAGAGAATGCCCTGTATGTGAGCCGGCGAGGTGATCGGCTCAGTACTCGCAGTATCCAGTCCC
>NZ_DELU01000026.1:0-58568 GCF_002352785.1 Marinobacter sp. UBA2688 | reverse complement strand
CAGGAGTTGCTGGGCCATGCGGACATCGCGACGACCCAGGTCTATACTCATCTGGATTTCCAGCATCTGGCAAAGGTCTACGATCAGAGCCATCCCAGGGCTCGCCGTCGCGGTAACAGGCAGGAAACGGAGCATCGTTGAGGCATCAGTCACGGAACAGGCGTCCAGTAAAAGGGCCAGGAGCGCTAAATGTCATCGGACCCATCCTGGAAGGATAAGTACCTCCAGGCACTTGAATCTTCAGAACAGCGTGAATCGCATTGGGAAGCTGAAAGAAACCTGCTTCAGCGTATGCTGGTGCGTACCAGTCTGGCGTCCGAAGGGCAGACTGCGGAGCTGGACCGTTTGCTGGAACGGGTTCGTGACGAGTTACGAAAGCCCCCTCTCAACGCAGACAGCTGGCGGGATTTGCAGGAGAGAATTGACCGTCAGGTGGCGGCCCTGGACGACCGCAAGTCTGAATCCACGGACCGGCTGAGAACCACATTCGAGCAGTTGCTGTCGGAACTGCGCTCCCATCCTATGTTCAAATCCGGCAAGGACCGTATTCGAGACCTGGAGAAGCGACTCCGGAAACCGGAAACCCTTCAGCTCGATGCGACCGGATGGTTGGTCGATCTGGCATTGGTGTTGGAAACTGGGCTGGGCAGCGGTGACGGGCAGGATCGCAAACGAAGTCGGTTTGGCCGGCTGTTTGGTGGCCGGGGAAGCCAGGAGCCGTCCGACCAGCCGATGTTGGCGGAAGCCGCCGAGAACACGCTGGCTTCGCCTGCCGTTGAACTGGCGATGCCTGGCACAGAAGACAGCGAACGCCTGAAGATTGCACGGCGGGTTGGTGAACTGCTGGGGCATATGCTGGATCAGGTGACACTGGAGGCTGCGTCGGAGGCAAGAGCCCGACGGCTACAGGAATCGCTGTTGAGCAGCGATAACTGGGATGAGCTGCGGGAGGGGCTGAGCAGCGTGGCGGAACTGGTAATCGCCGCGGTTACCCGGGGGCAAAGGGAGTTTGAGGCCTTCCTTCGGCGTCTCGATGAACGGCTGGACGCGTTGCGCCAGTGTTTTACCGAGCAGGCGAATGCCCAGGCCGGGCGACTGGATGCCTCGCAGGAATTGGATCGCGATATCCGCCAGGAGCTATGGTCGTTCGGCCAGCAAGTGGAAAGCAGTGTTGACTTCGACGGGCTGAAAGACTCAGTGAGCCAGCACCTCGAGACGATCAGTGGGGCCGTCGAGCGGTTTCGGGAGCAGGAGTCCGAGCGCGAGCGTAACCTGTCGCTGCAACTGGAGCTCATGCAGGAAAAACTGGTGACGATGGAGGCCCAGTCGGAACAGGTCCGGGAAAAACTCCGGGAGGAACGTGAAAAAGCCCTTACCGATGTCCTGACCCAATTACCCAACCGGGAAGCCTGGCAGGAGCGACTGTCGTTCGAGTACCAGCGCTGGCAGCGTTATCGTCATTCACTGTCGGTCTGTGTGCTTGATATTGATTTTTTCAAGCGTGTGAACGATTCCTATGGCCACAAGGCGGGTGATCGCGTGTTGCAACTGGTTGCCCGTGCCCTCCGTGAGCGGCTGAGGGCAACCGACTTCATCGCCCGTTTTGGCGGGGAAGAGTTCGTGATCCTGTTGCCGGAAACCAATGTGGACAACGCCCGGTCGGTATTGGATAGCATGCGCGGGCATATCGCGGAGCTGCCGTTCCATTTCCGGGGAGAACCGGTGTCGGTGACGTTTTCGGCAGGGCTGGCGGAATTTGATGGGGACGATGACGAGGACGATGTGTTCGACCGGGCCGACAAGGCTCTGTACCTCGCCAAGGACTCCGGCCGCGACCAGGTGCTTATTGCAGGACGTGATGTCTGACTCAGTGCCGCATCAGGGCATCGAGCTCATCGATAATTTCCGCCCAGTCAGAGTCGTCCTCGAGGCCCTCTTCGAGGAAATGTGACTGGCTTTCCGACCAGAAAGGGGCATCCTGCAACGCAATTTCCGGGGGCAGTGGCGAGTGCTGGGCGATAAAACTCTCAATGCTGACGCTGTCGGATGGCATACCGAGTTGTTCAAAAAGCGTGCTGAAATCGTGTTTGCTGGTATCCATGGTTATGGTTCTCCCCAAGGTAGCCGGTGCTTTAAAACGCTGTGGGCACGATCAGAGTAGATCGGGTAACCCGCTGAATGCAATCGGAAGAATTTACGAGTATGGTTCCCTGAACTGTAGCCGAACCGGTGAGGATATCCAGTGAGGTCCGTTTTTCATTTTGTGCTGTTGCTGACCGCTATTCTGGTGCCCGGCGTGCCCGCTGCTGAGCCGCCGCAACCCTCTCCGGCGCCGGTGCTGGGTAGCGAGGATCTGCGCTGGCTGGCGGAGAGAGAATCGTTCCGGGTCGGGGTGCGAAGTGGTCAGGTGCCGCTGGTGTTTGATACCGGCGAGGGGGAGCTGGCGGGCATCTTCATTGATTACCTCAATCGGCTGTCAGAGAAGCTTGGTGTGCCTATTGAGCCGGTGTCGGCTCCGGAAGAACAACTCGGTGAATGGTTGCAGGATGGGACCCTGGATGCCCGGTTGAGTACCCATCTGGCCCATCGTTCCCCTCCTTCCAATGTAGTGCTTTCCTCGCCGCTGATGAGTTTGACCTATGGCATATTCGTTGGTGCCGATGATGCAGGCATTCGCACGCTCTCGGACCTTGAGGACGCGAACATTGCCCTGATCACCAACGATCCCAACCAGTTCGCATTGCTTGACCCTGTCGATAGCTTTTCACCCGTGCCGGTTTCCAGTATCAGCGAAGCCGTTGGCAGGGTGTTGTCAGGACAGGCGGATGCGTTTCTGGGCCCGGTTCCGGTGGTGTCGGACTATCTGCAGTCTGCCATGGTCAATGGGGTTGGGGTGGCCACGCTGCTGAACCAGCAATCGGTCGACGTGGTGCTGGAAATGGCAGCGGAGAGTCACCAGGAGAATGACCAGGAGCGCGACCAGTTGTATCGGGTGCTCAACCAGGCAGTTCTGGCGATTGACCACGGTGAGCACCGGTCGATCCGCCAGTCGTGGTTGCAGACCGAGTTGCCGGAACTGGATCCCTCCGCCATTTCCCTGTCGGTTGACGAGAGGGCATTTCTCAATCAAAACCCGAATCTTCGAGTGGCCTTCCGGCCGGATTGGCCGCCGTTCGAGTATACCCAGAATGGTCAGTCTGCCGGGCTCGTGCCGGATCTGGTCAAACGCCTGGAAGAACAACTGAACATTCGCTTCAGCCGTCAGGTGATGGACAACAGCGCCGATGAGGAAAACGCTTTGCGTTCGGGGGAGGTGGATATACTGCCCGCAATGTCCCGAACCCCAAGGGTCGAGGAATCTTTCCTGTTCAGCCGTGCCTATTTGACCGTTCCCATTGCCCTTGCCATCCGTGACGACGGTCGCTTTATCGGCGAATTGAGGGAGCTGAGAGACGAAAAGGTGGGTGTGGTTAACCGCCAGGCGGGGCATGACTACCTATTGATCAACCACCCCAATCTCGATCTGTATCCGATGACATCCATCGAGGAGGGGCTGCTGGCCCTGTCCAACGGCGACCTCGACGTCATGGTGACTCATATTCCGGCAGTCAGCTATACCGTTGCCCGCCTGGGGTTGTCCAACCTTCGGATAACGAGCATTACGCCTTACCAGTATGAGCTGAGGTTTGCCGTCAGCAAGGAGCGGCCCGAACTGCAGCGTATCCTCAATAAAGCGTTGGGCAGTCTGGACGCGGCCGAGACCGAGTCGATCTACAATCGCTGGATCCACCTGGATATCGAGCAGGAAACGGACTACACCGTGGTGCGCCGGATCGTGCTTATCGCCTTAGTGGTGGTGCTGATCTTCCTGTACTGGAACCGCAAACTGTCACGGGAGGTGGACGAGCGAATCCGATCTGAAAACGCACTACGCCGCAGCGAAGACGAACTTCGGGCGGCCAAGCTGGAGGCGGAACGCCTGGCGCGGGAAGCTGAGGCGGCTAGCCTGACGAAAAGCGAATTCCTCGCCAATATGTCCCATGAGATCCGCACGCCGATGAACGCGGTGATTGGCTACAGCGACTTGCTCAGTAATACCGTCAAGGATCCCCAGCAGCGGAATTACCTGGATGCCATTCGCGCGGGCAGCCGCAGCCTGTTGATGCTGATCAACGACATCCTGGACCTGTCCCGCATCGAAGCAGGAAAGATGCGGCTGGAGTATTCGGCGGTGTCGGTGCGGCGGCTGCTCAGTGATGTACGCCACATATTCGACCTGCGCGCCACCGAGCAGGGTATCTCGCTGGAAGTCAGCGTTGACTCCAAGATGCCGGCGGCGATGATGCTGGATGAAACACGACTGCGGCAGGTGCTTTTCAATCTTGTTGGCAATGCCATCAAGTTTACCCATGAAGGTGGTGTGACGGTCCGCGCCACGGCTACACCGCGGAAGTCATCGGAGAAGCAGCCGGTCGAAGAGGTGGCCAGTGAGGCAGATCGTCGCTGCTTTTACCGGTTGGTTGTGACGGTGTCCGATACCGGCATCGGCATTCCTCCCGGCCAGCAGGAGCAGATCTTCGACGCCTTTGAACAGCAGGAAGGGCAGAACACGCGGCGTTATGGGGGCACGGGGCTGGGCCTGGCCATCAGCCGCAAGCTGGTGCGCATGATGGGCGGTGAACTGCAGGTTGAGAGTGAGCCTGGCTCGGGCTCCACCTTTACGGTCAAGCTTCCTCGGGTTGAGGCAACCGGTGCCCAGGCCGAAGAAGATGGTACGCCCCAGGAGTCGGAACGACTGCTGGCACAGACGCTCAGCATGCAGGAGCGTGGATGGTTGCAGGAGCAACTGGCACGGGATTTTGGCGACGAGTGGGAGACGGTACGTGAAAGCGGCGATCCGGAACAGATGAAGGATTTTGCCAACCGGGTGCTGGAATGGGGTAAGCGGTTCCGTTCGCCCTCGGTTACCCGATATGGAGAGAAACTGCTGGCGGACGTGGAGGCGTTTAACCTGGATTCCGTGAACAGTGCTCTCGAATCCTTTCCGCGCCTTCTAGGACGGGATCAGTGACTGGACAGTGTCAGAGGCAGTCGAACTGCGACTTGCGGTCAAAGGCGACAGCGACCATGTCGTAGCCCGAGTCGGACAGCGAGCGAATCAGCTCGCGATCTTTCAGCAGAGCCATGCAGACCCGGTGTACGTTGGCCTGAAGCTGTTCCTGAGGGGGCTCGGATTCGAATCTGAAATCGACGATCAGGTATTTACGCTCGACGGCCGATGTGGCGGGAATGTCTTCACGCTCAATGCTTTCATAGCCAATGTAAGTAGCTTGTTTATCGGGGAAGATTCCACTTAGCAACACGTCCAGGTTGCCTGCCATGACCGGTTGCGAGGCCAGTGCCAGTAACAGGCTGAGAGCGCCGGTGATGCGTTTGATGGCCATGAGAGCCGCTCCTTTGGAATCGGTTCGTCGATCAATGTAAACATATGTAACGTTTAGTTACTGATGATTATCGCAGAGTGCGAACAGGTTTGCGTATTTTTTGCACGAATTTTTCAATTGTTTGCAATGTTCAGAGAATCCATCGGCTGGGTGTGGATTTCCGCAGCCTGCCAGGATCAACTACTATGGATAAAAACAGAAGCGCATAGAGGCAGGATGATGTTCCAACTCGTCTTCAAAGGTGAATGCACACCGGGAACCGACCCGGCAACCGCCCGCAGTAATGCCAGAACCCTGTTCAAGGCAACGGTGGACCAGATTGAGCGTATGTTCAGCGGTCAGCCAGTCGTTATCCGCAACAAACTGGAGGAAGTCCAGGCGGAAAAGTACCGCGCGGTGCTGCAAAAGCACGGCATGGTGGCTTATGTGCAGCCCATGGAGGGCGCCGTTGCCTCTGCAGCCGAGCGCGCGGCGCCCGCCGCTCAACCACAGGCTGAGCCAAAACCTGCCCCTGCAACACCCCCAGCAGGGGCAGCGGGTACTGATGCCGGGTCCGGGAGCGCCGTTGCCGTGGAGCCGGGCGACCGCTTGCCAGTGGCGGGCGATAAAGTCGACAGCATTCTTTCCGGGTCCGGGCTGACACTTGACCCCGTTGGCGTCACGCTTGAGGAACACCGGGAGGCTCCCGCTCCCATGTTCCAGCATTTGGACGACTGGACACTGGCGCCTCCGGGCAGTGACCTGGGCGTGAAGCGTGAGGTTCCACCACCGGCTGTACCTGATGTCTCTCACCTGTCCCTGGCGGACGAGGATCCCACAGACGATGCCTGACAGTCGGACGGGATGATGTTAACAGCCAGATTGACCGCCCTCCTGCTTGCCGTGCTCGCAGCTATGCCCCTTATGGCCGACGTAGGGCGGCCGAAAGTGGGCCTGGTGCTAAGCGGCGGAGGGGCCAAGGGTATGGCCCATGTGGGTGTGCTGCGAGTGCTGGAAGAATTGAAGGTGCCCGTGGACATTGTGGTGGGCACCAGTGCCGGCTCCGCGGTTGGGGCACTCTATGCCTCTGGTATGGAGGTCCAGGAGATTGAAGAGCGCTTTATCGAGATGGACTGGGTGTCCAGTTTTCGTGACGACCCGGGCCGTGCCTACAAGCCTGTCAGGCGCAAGCGTCAGGACTGGCGCTACCCGGTCTCGCCCGGCATCGGTGTGCGCATGGACGGTCTGCATTTGGGGGGCGGTATCATCGCCGGTCAGAACCTCGGTTTTATCCTCAATGAGCTCACCCGTGATGCAGCCCTGGTTGAAGATTTTGATGAACTGGCCATCCCGTTCAGGGCCGTCGCCACGGACCTGGAAACCGGCGAGGAAGTGGTGATCGGCAGTGGCAACCTGTCGGAAGCGATCCGCGCCAGCATGAGTATTCCCGGCGTCTATGCGCCGGTCACACTGAATGGGCGTTTGCTGGTGGATGGAGGTGTGGCCAATAACCTGCCGGTCAGCGTGGCCCATGAGCTTGGGGCCGACATTGTCATTGCCGTGGACATCACCGATCCCCTGTTGGAGCGGGAGGACATACGCGAGGCGTTCTCTGTGGTTGGTCAGTTGACCACCATGATGACGCGGCAAAACACCGAGCGGCAGCTCAAGTTGCTGGATGATCAGGACATCCTGATGCGACCGGATCTGCAGGGTTTGTCCTCAGCAGATTTCTATGAGGCTCCGGCGCTGTTTGAGCTGGGCGCCAGCAGTGCTCGTGGTCACGCAGGGGAACTTCGTCATCTGAGCGTCAGTGATGATGAGTGGGATCGATTTCGCGGTCGCCTGAAGGCGCACTCGTTCAACCCGGGCGTTATCACCGATATTCGCATTGACGACCGTTCTCGCCTGGCGGGGGATTTCCTTCGTGAGCGCATACGCCAGCAGACGGGTGAGCCTCTGGATGTGGATGCACTGGAGGAGGATCTCAAGCGTATCTACGGCCTCGGTTACTATGAAACCGTTTCCTATTCGCTGGTGCCGACCGACGGACCGGGTACGGATCTGGTTATCCGGGTTCGCGAGAAAAGCTGGGGGCCGAACTACCTGTCCTTTGGCCTGAACTACGAAGACAATTTCGAGAACGATACTCGGTTTAATGTCGCCACGTCGTTGCGGATGACGGGGCTGAATGCCCTGGGCGGTGAGTGGACGACCGGGCTTCAGTTGGGCACCCAGCCCCGGGTTCGAACCGAATGGTTCCAGCCACTGGACTATGGTTTCGAAAGATTCCTCACGCTGGGCGGTGCCTATTCCCGTGAAAGCCTGAGTGCGTTCGATGGCGAAGGCGAGCGCATAACCGAAGTGGATATCACCAATCGCCAGGTGGATCTGGCCCTGGGTACCGAACTGGGTGTAAACGGAGAGGTGCGTCTTGAGTATGTGCGGGGCTACGCCACCGTCGACGAGCAGATCGGCGAACCGATGGCGCCCTCCGGCTCCATCCAGAGTGGCAGTCTCCGGCTCCAGCTTGTTCACGACTCCCTCGACGATACCTTCCTGCCGGAGTCCGGCGGGTTCGCCGGCATTCGTGGCCGGTTCGAGCGCCCGGGCCTTGGGTCCGACCGTCATTTTGAATCGGTCACCGTCATGGCCCTGGGCACCGCAAGCTGGAGACGGGCGAGTATCACCGGCCTGTTGTATGCCAACGCGGTCACCAAGGGCGTTGCCGGCATCGAGAATTCAGTACTGCTGGGCGGCTTTCACCGGCTATCGGCATACAGCCAGGGCGAAGTGGCGGGAGAGGATGCGGCTCTGGCAGGCGTCTTTGTCCGGCAGGAATTTGGCGGGCCGTTTGTGCCCTGGTTTGCCGGAGCCGGGTTCGAGACTGGTAACGCCTGGTCCTCGCTGGGGGAGGCCCGCTGGAACAACCTGTTGCGCTCTGGGAGCCTGTTTGCCGGCGTTGAAACCTTCCTGGGACCGGTGCAGATTGCCACGGCCTACAACAACCGGGATGACTGGAGTGCCTACCTCAACGTCGGCTTTTCGTTTACCCGGCTGTTTGAATGAGCCGCCCGTTGCTCAAGCCGTAGCCGATGCGCTGTGAATAGCGTCAAGCACCTGCTGACACTGTTGTTCCGCGTACCCGGCCAGAATGGCCGCAAGACGTTCCTCGTCCCGTTCCTTGATGGCACCTATCGACTCCCGCACATGGGCCAGATTGTCTTCCAGCACCCGGTTGCCACCGCGCTGGAACGCCACAAAGGCGCAACGTTTCGCCGATGGCCACAGATCCTCAATGGCGGAAATGATGAAATAGTTGTCGGCATAGGCCAGCGACGCCTGAGTGTACTCTATGCCTAGCTCCAGAAACGCCAGCAGGTCGTTATTGTCGTGGCAGCCTTTCATGCGCTGGTAGAGGGATTCGAGCTTGTCGATGTCGGTTGCCTGCCACTGCCGCACCAGCTTGCGCCCGGTATGGGTCAGGTACAGTTGCAGCACTTCGTACAGGCTGCGTACAAAATAGTCGTCCAGCGGCGTAACGAATGCGCCCTTGCGGGGCACGTTCTGTACCAGGTGGCGTTTTTCAAGCAGAAGCAAGCCTTCGCGGATCGACCCATGGCTCACGTCCATTTGCTTTGCCATGGCGCTTTCATAGATGCGTTCGCCGGAGCGAAGCTGGCCGAATGCGATGAGGTTTTCGATGTGACGGGCGACCTGTTCGGTCAGGGTTTCGCGGGGCTTGAATGTGGTCATGGTCCTGCTTCGTTACAGCATGCTGGCTCAATGGTTCTGGAATACTCTCACATTCTTTGCGTATGGAAAATGGGCACACCAAAACGGGCCAGGCCCTGGTGGGCGGTTTCAGAGCAGGGGGCCAAGCAACCGTATGGTGCGGCACGTCAACCGGAAGGCCACAGAACGGTCCCGGTAATCCCGTTCCGTCATCAGTCGACTGGTGGTGAGATCCTGTTCCAGCAGATGTTCAATGCCGCTCACAAACTCAACGGCGGTACTGATGGCGGTTATCTCGAAGTTCAGTCGCATCGAGCGGTTGTCCAGGTTGGCGGTGCCGATGGCCGCGTAGCGGTCATCCACCAATACGACTTTCTGATGCATGAAGCCCGGCTGGTAGCGATAGATGCCAATGCCGGCGCGGCATGCCTGTACCAGGTATGAGTACGCAGCCAGTCGGATCAGCCGGCTGTCAGATTTCTCGGGGATAATGATTCGCACGTCCACACCCCGCAGGGCCGCCAGTTGCAGGGCGTTCATGATCTGAACGTCGGGCACGAAATACGGTGAGGCGATCCAGATCCGCGTACGGGCATTGTTAATGCAATTGAGGAAAAACAGCGTGCAGGTTTCGTAGGTATCCGCCGGGCCGGTGGGCAGAATCAGAACTTCCTGGTTGCCAGGCTTCGGTTGGGAAGGCGTCCAGTTGAGCGTCGGGAAGTCCTCACTGGCCCAGTTCCAGTCCTCGAGCCAGGCCAGTTGCAGCCCGGTCACCGCCGGGCCGGTAATGCGGCAGTGGCTGTCACGCCAGGGCTCCTCGTCCATGGCAGTGCCCAGATACTCGTCGCCGAGGTTGATGCCTCCGACAAATCCGACCTCACCATCACAGACCAGCAGTTTCCGATGATTGCGGAAGTTGACCTGCAGGCGCATGCGACGAAAATTGCCGTCTCCGAACGAGGCAACCTTTGCACCGGCGGCGGCCAGTTCCCGGAGGTACTTCCGCGGTAGCCAGACACTGCCAATGTCGTCATAGAGGAACCAGACCTGAACGCCCTGGGCCAGCTTGCGTTTCAGGATCGACTTGATGCGTTGGCCGACCTTGTCGGAGCGAACAATGTAGAACTCCAGGAGAATGTAGTGTCGGGCGTTTTCCATGGCATCGAACAGCGCCTCAAAGGTGGCTTCCCCATTCTTGAGGAGGTCGCATCGATTCCCGGTGGTAAACGGCTGTCGGCCCAGCTTGCAGAGGACCTGGAGTTCGTCCGGAACATGTTCATCGTTGCGTTTGCTGACCGCTGCCGTCTGCTGTTCGAAATGGTTGAGCAGTTCCGTCAGCGCGGCGTCGCCGGTGCGTCTGGCCCTGATATAGCCGCCGAACCGGTTGCGTCCGAACAACAGGAACATGGGAACGGCGACATAGGGCAGGCCGATCAGTGCCAGAATCCAGGCGATGGCTCCCTGTGCCACGCGGTAGGTCATCAGTATCCGATAGATGCAGGCAGCCGCGGCCAGGTAGATCAGGGCCAGTGCGAGGGGCAGCCAGGGCACGTCAGCGATACTCATTCCGGCGCGTCTCCATTGTCGATGTTCAGGTGGCGGGCGCGGTACTGGGCCGGTGCCATCCCGGTCCAGCGCTTGAACGCGCGGCTGAAGGCGCTGAGCTCGGAAAAACCCAGCAGGAAAGCGATTTCGCCCAATGCGTAGTGGTCCGACGCCACGTAGCGCATGGCTTTGTCCTTGCGGACTTCCTCCACCAGCTCGTGAAATCCAAGCCCTTCTTTCTTTAACCGTCGATACAGGGTTTGTCGGCTCATATGGCACTGTTTCGCCAGTGTGTCGGCGTCGATGCGATCGGTGGACATCTGGCGTGAAATCAGTCGCCGGATCTTGCGGCCGAAGGTACGCCTGCTTTGCAGCCGGGCCAGCACTGCGTTGACCTGCTTCAGCACGGCGGAATAAACGTAAGGGTTGCGATGGGGAATCGGATGGCTCAGGTGGTGGCTACTGAAGGCCAGGCGAGTTGCACCACAGCCAAAAAACACCGGGCCACCCAGTAATCGCTGGTATTCATCGGCATAGCCCGGTTTCGGGTGGGCGATCTCGGCCCACTCGGCAACGATGGATGGGTGGATGAAATGCCGGGTGCGGCATAGAGCCGCCGCCAGCGTCCGGTCCATATCCTGGCGACAGTAGTGCCCGGGGGTGTCCGCCTGCCAGGTCAGGATGGCCTGCTCGCCGGTTTGTTCAAAACTCAGGATCACCGATTCGTTAATCAGCCGGTGCAGGCGAACATACTGGGTAACGGCCTCGCCGAGAGTGTCGCAATTGAAAAACACGTGGCCGACCAGGCCCATTCGGTCAGGATCGACCACCTGGCCGGCATGGAGGCCAACGGCAGGGTCTCCGGTGACCTTTTCAGCGTGTTCCCACAGGCGGTAATGGCGCTCGGCCGGAATGCGCAGGTCCGGGTCTGCCAGCTCGTTTTTGTTGAACCCGGCGATCCGCTCAACGGTGGGGATGTCCAGCACGCCCTGGCGGTCCAGGTAATGAACCAGGGCCAGCGTGCTCGAGGCTGCAACCAGTGGCGATGTGGTGGCTTTTGCCTGGGGTGAGTTCACGGTCACCTATGATTGAGGGTTAACAGGAATTCATCGGTACTGATACAAAATGTCAAACCTGTGGGACAGCCTGTCAACGGTTTATTGTCCTAACAACGATAGCATTAAGTCATCGAGGATTCTCACTCGCACATCTGGATTGGAGGTGTTTTCATGGAACTGGAAATTTTTGTGCCCCATAACGAGCTGGAGCGCTCCAACATTGCCGCTTTGGCTGAGTACCTGAACAGCATGTACTACTGCTAATCAGTTTCAGCAAACGTTTATGACCTGAGCCGGGGGAGACCCCGGCTTTTTTTTGCCTGAAATATCTGGCCGGTTGTCGGGTAAGCCTGCGGCTTGCCCTTGTTCCAATAACATTCGATGGTAATGTAGTCGGTTTAACGATAGCAGCCCGTTCTCACACGAACCTGTCCGGCGACTCTAGGAGGTCATGACCATGAGTGTTGAACTCAATTACCGCATTACCGGCGAAGGCCCGCCATTGATCCTTCTCCATGGCCTGTTTGGCTCGCTGGAAAATCTGGGAGGTATCACCCGTCGCCTGCAGGACCAGTGGCAGATTCATGCTCTGGATCAGCGCAATCACGGCGCTTCCCCCCATACCGACACCATGGATTACCCGGCTATGGCCGACGACGTGTTGGCGTACATGGACGCTCAGGGGCTGGAAAAGGCGTCTATTCTGGGTCACTCCATGGGCGGAAAGACCGCGATGCAGGTGGCATTGAAAGCTCCGGGCCGGGTTGAGCGAATTATCGTGGCGGATATCGCACCGGTGACCTATAAACCCCGTCATGATGTGGTGCTGGAGGGGCTGACCTCAGTGGATCTGGGCTCTATCCGCACGCGACAGGATGCCGACAGGGTGCTGGCAGACCATGTAGAGGAGCTTGGTGTCAGGCAGTTCCTGCTGAAGAACCTGGTGCGGGTGGGGGATGACGAACAAGGCCAGCATCCCGGACCGTACCGCTGGCGGCTGAACCTGCCGGTGATAGAGCAATGTTATCCCCGCCTTGCGCAGGCACCGGAGGGGAGCGGGCCGTTTGAAGGTCCGGTATTGTTTATCAAGGGGGCCGATTCGGCCTATATCCAGGAGAAACACCGCGACGACATCCGTCAGCGCTTTCCCGCAGCGGATTTGCGAATCATCAACGGCACAGGGCATTGGTTGCACGCAGAGAAACCCGACAGCTTTGCGGCACTGTGTCGTCGTTTCCTCACGGATTAGTGCCTGGTAGCGACGGGTACCTGCCAGTTTAGCCGCTGGCGGGTGTCTGATAAGGTTACGGAATCGTATCTGACAGGAACAGGCATCCTCTATGAAGTGGCTTCTGGGCGCATTGCTGATTGGTTTTTTGGTGCTGGGTGGCTTCCTGTTGTCGCCATCTCCCATTAACAGCCAGGCCTGGAACGCCCCTTCGCCGCAGCCACTGACCGGTAAGCTGGCGCCCAACGAACGCCTGAGACTGGCAGACCTGCTGGCGAGGGGAGAGGTGTACGGCCCTGAAGACACCACGGTGGATGACGACGGTATTCTCTACACTGGCACGCAGGATGGCTGGATCGTCCGGGTCAAACCGGATGGCCAGACGGAGAAGTGGCTGGAAACCGGAGGCCGGCCGTTGGGGATGGTGTTTGATCGCCACGGCAATCTCATCGTGGCGGATGCCTGGAAGGGGCTTCTCTCCATAGCGCCGGACAAGACCGTCACCGTACTGACCCGAGAGGCAGAAGGCTTGCCATTCCGTTTCACCGACGATGTGGATATTGCCCCGGACGGCCGCATCTACTTTACGGATGCCAGTTCGCGATTCCGTCAGCCTGAGTATCAGCTGGATTTGCTTGAGATGCGCCCTCACGGTCGCCTGCTTCGTTATGATCCGGCCACCGGTAAAACCGAGGTGTTGCTCAGCAACCTGCATTTTGCCAATGGTGTGGCGGTGTCGCCGGACGGCGAGTACCTGTTGGTGAATGAAACCTGGAAGTATCGAATCCTCAAGTACTGGATCGGTGGCCGCTATCCCGGACAGGCGGAAGTGTTTGCCGACAACCTGCCCGGGTTCCCCGACAACCTGGCGGTCGACCACGAGGGCCGCTACTGGGTTGCGTTTCCCACGCTCCGGAATGCCCAGGTGGATGCCCTGCATCGGCAGCCATGGCTGAAAGACCTGCTGGCCAAACTGCCAGATTACTTCAAGCCGAAGCCCCAGGAATACGGGCTGGTAGTGGCCATGGACGCGGACGGCAGCGTGATTACCAGTCTTCACGACACCAAGGGTACCCATCTGCGGGAGATCACGTCGGTCAACCCCCATGACGGTCACCTCTACTTTGGTTCACTTCACAACGACCGCATCGGCCGGCTAGCCTTGTCGGCTATTCCGGGGTTGGGAGACAGCGACAATGAGTGAGTTTGATCCGGTGAACTGGGATCTTCCCGAACCATTCACCATGACCATCGACGTCCGGGACGCGGACACTGACAGGCTCGGGCACGCCAATAACGTGGTGTACGTGCGCTGGCTTGAAGATATCAGCTGGCAGCACATCGACAGCCTCGGCATGACCTGGGAGCTGCATGAAAAAACCGGCAAAGCCATGGCCATTACCCGTACTGAAATCGATTACCTGGCGTCCGCCAATGCCGGCGACCGGCTGGTGCTGGGCACCTGGCTGACTGGGTTCGATGGGCGCTTTCGCTCGGCGCGGCAATTCCAACTGGTGCGTGAATCCGATGGCAAGACCCTGGTGCGCGCGGTATCCACCCATGCCTGTGTCAACATGAAGAGCCAGAGGCCCTCGCGGATGCCTGCGGAATACGCCGACATCCTCGGTGGAGCGATGGTGCCCGGTGGTCGCGGCTTTGATACCACACCTTGAGGATTCTGCTAGTCTGAACAAATGATCCTGTCCCTGAAGCTGTCTGGAGAGCCCCATGGAAAACACCGTTGATCCGAATTCTGGTCATGCCATGCGTCACGTGGTCTATGACCACTTTGGCGATACTGACGTACTGCGGATCGAAAGTTCCACCATCCCCGAGCCGGGCGCCGAGGAAGTTTTGCTCAGGGTGGCGGGCGCGGGGTTGAACCCCATCGACTGGAAGACGCGGAAAGGCCTGGGATTTGCCGCCCGGCAGATTGAAGACCACCTGCCATGGACGCCCGGCTACGATGTTTCGGGCGAAGTGATTGCGGTTGGTGCTGACGTGACGACGTTGGCGCCAGGCGATCGGGTGATGGGCATGGTGGGCTTCCCGGCTGGCGGAGGAGGTTATTCCCAATACGCAGTGGCTCGCGCCGACGAGTTGGCCATTGTGCCCGAGGAACTGGACCTGATGACTGCCGGCGCTTTGCCGCTGGCCGCGTTGACCGCCTGGCAGGCATTGTTCGAAGTGGCGGAACTGGAGGCTGGTCAGAAAGTGCTGATTCACGCCGGTGCTGGCGGAGTCGGGCATTTCGCCGTGCAGTTTGCGCTTGAACGGGGCGCCCATGTGATCGCCACTGCTTCAGCCAGTAATCGCGATTTCCTGGCGGCTTTTGGCGTCCATGAGGTGATTGATTACCACACCACCGACGTTGTAGACGAGTGCTATGGTCTGGACGTGGTGCTGGATCTGGTCGGCGGCGAAGCGGGCAAGCGTTCCCTGCACACCCTGAGTGAGCACGGCGTACTGGTCACGATTCCCACCGTGACGGCAGATGAGATCATAACCGCGGCTGAGTCCCTTGGGTTGAGAGCCCATGGCATGACCGTCCGCCCCGATGTGTTTCATCTCGATGAGATCGCCGAACTGATCGAGGACGGCGAGGTGCGTGTCCATATCGACAAGGCCTTCCCGCTGGATCAGGTCGCTGATGCCCACCGCTTGCTGGAGGGTGGGCACGTTCGGGGTAAACTGGTCCTGGACTGCGGGGCCCGCTGATACGCTCAGGTTGGAGCGGGTTCCGGTGGCTGTTCCGGCGACTCCCCGGTATCCCGCTCCTTGCGTTCCTTCCTCGCCTGGGGTGGCACCAGGCTTACCAATGTCCAGTCTTTCTCGGGCTTGATGGCCTCCATGCTCTTGACCGGCGTGATGTGTTCGCGCGTGTTCACCACGAACAGCACCATGGCCTGACGGTCGTACTTGTCCAGGAAATCCTCGAACGTAAATTCGTCACTGAGCTGGGTGGTCTTCACCGTATACCCTTGGCTGGCCAAACTGGCCAGCTTGGCGTAGCTCACTCCGTCGAAGAGTCCTCTCGTAAGCTGTATTTTCTCGGCGGTCTGGTGCCGGGCCTTCTGGTCCTGATCCCCTTCGGCCAGGGTTAGCACTGAGTCTTTTCCGAACCAGTCCAGGAAGTGGTAGGTGGCCAGGGAATTCATGTGCTTGTAAGGGGAAATAACCAGCAGGTTGCCAATGCCGGTGAGATCCAGGTGGGTCGACGCATGCTCCGACACGGGGTTGCCGAAATACACCTGGAGGTTTTCCATGCGCGCCTGTTTGACGTTCTCCCAGTTGGTGTCCGCCAGGGTAACGGGGACCTCCAGCTTTTTCAGTGCCAGGCCGATTTTTCGGGCCACCGGGTTGGCACCGAGAATCAGGAAGCCGTATTCCGCCGGCTCGGCGACCTTCAGAAGCCTCGCCAGAGGCCTCGCGGTAAGACTCTGCAGGGTGACGGTGGCGATGATCAGCATGAATATCAGTGGCACCAGGGCTCCGGCGCTTTCGTAGCCCAGTTTCTGCAACTGAAACGCAAACAGGGCGGATACGGCAGCGGCTACAATGCCTCGGGGGGCGATCCAGCTCAGGAACAGTTTGTCGCGCCAGTTGAGACTGGTGCCAATGGCCGACAGGAAGATGCTTGCCGGGCGTGCAACCAGCATCAGCAACGCCAACACGGCCACCAGCCCCCAGCCCAGTTGAGCGATGGCTTCGAACTCCACCCGTGCTGCCAGGATAATGAAGAGAGCGGAAATCAGCAGCACGCTCAGGGATTCCTTGAACTCCAGGATGCTGTCGATGGGGACCTGCTTCATGTTGGCCATCCAGATGCCCATCACAGTGACCGTCAGCAGGCCGGACTCGTGGGCCATTTCATTCGACAGGGCATAGACCCCGAGCATGAACGTCAGGGTGCCGGCGTTGTGCAGGTATTGCGGCAGCAGGTGCTTGCGCAACGCAATGCCGTTCAGCCAGCCCGCGACAGCGCCAATCAGGAAACCCACTGCAAGGGTCTTGCCAAAAATATACAGCGAGTGGCTGAACACGTTGCCCTGGCCCCAGGACACAATGCCCTCGAAGACCAGCACCGCCAGCAGGGCGCCCACTGGGTCGATGATGATGCCCTCCCAGCGCAGAATGTTGGCCAGTTTTGCGTCCGGTCGCACAGATCGGAGCAGAGGGGCGATGACGGTAGGGCCGGTGACGATGGATATGGCGCCAAACAGGAGGGCCACCTCCCATGACACATCAAGGATCCAGCGGGCGGCCAGGGTACCAATGATGCAGGTGACAATGGAGCCGACGGGAATCAGATTGCGAACCATCTTGCCATGGCCACGTATTTCGTCGTAGCGGAGCGTCAGGCTGCCTTCAAACAGGATAATGGCAACGGCCAGGGAGATGACCGGGAACAGCAGGTCTCCAAACACGACTTCGGGGTCCAGAAATCCCAGCAGCGGCCCTGCGGCAATGCCGCCGGCCAGCAGGAACAGGATGGCCGGCATGCGAACCCGCCAGGCGAGCCACTGGCAAAACAGGGAGAGCACACCGATACAGGCAAGGAGAAAGACAGTGCTGACGGTCATAATGGGGTCAGTTCCGTTGAAGTATGGGTTTAATTCTGTAGTCCTGCAGGAAAGTCTGCCGTCTTGTCGGAATTGGCCTTGCGTGCCAGGCGAGCCAGCAACCGCGCCGCCGCGAAGAAACCAAAACTGGCGGTGACGGGGCTGGCAGCACCAAACCCGGAGGCGCAATCCAGACGGACCGGGCCTTCGGTGGCAGGCTTCTGTAGGCAAACCTCACCGTCCCCTGCAGGATACGTGAGCTGTTCCAGGGAGTACACGGCTTCAATTCCGAAACGCCGTTTGGGATTGCGTGAGAACCCGTACTCCCGACGGAGTGTATTACGCACCTTGGCCAACAATGGATCCTGTGTGGTTTTGCTCAGGTCACTGACGCGGATCTGGGTCGGGTCCATCTGACCGCCGGCGCCGCCAGCACACACCAATGGAATCTTGCGACGCTGACAGTGTGCAATCAGCCCGGCCTTGGCTTTGACGCTGTCGATGGCATCGACCACCCCTGACATCTCCGGGGTAATCAGTTCATCGACGTTTTTCGTGTTCAGGAACCCGAAATGGACCCGAATGTCACCCTCCGGGTTGATCGACCGCAAACGGTCTGCCATGGCGTCCGTCTTGGTGCGCCCGTATTGCCCGCTAAGCGCGTGGAGCTGGCGATTGGTATTGGACACGCAGATATCGTCCATGTCGATCAACGTCAAGGTGCCGACGCCGGAGCGGGCAAGGGCTTCAGCCGCCCAGGAGCCCACGCCACCCAATCCAACGATGGCAATGTGAGCGTGACGGAAGTGCTCCAGTGCCCGGCGGCCATAGAGTCGTTCGATACCGCCGAAGCGGAAATGGAAGTCGTCACCCGTCATGCTGCATCTCCGGAGAAAAGTCACGATTGTAACCCAGCCCTGCCGGCTGTCTCTAATCAGTCGTCGGATATCGTATTCATGGGGTGAAGTGAGCAGGCATAAAAAAGGCCACGCAAGAGCGTGGCCTGTAAGCAAGTGCCCAACCCGACGGGGGGTGGGCCGGACTAGTTCAGAGACACTAATCAACGTAATCAGTATCGTTTATCAACGTGTCGTCCGGAAGGTCACAAACTGACAAAGGCCGGTCATTTTCGGCCAAGGCTTCGGCCAGGCCGGTACAGTTTCCGGTCCATCCGCCTCAGCGTATAAAGGGGTTCAATAAGCGAGTGAACGTGCCGGTTAATTTAACCGGTGCGCTGAGCACCGACAGGGTGATGCAGTCTTCGCAGCCAACCGCCACAGGTTTGTGCTCGTCTTCCTGATTGAGTACCACGAAGTCCCACTGGTTGAACACACCTTTCTGGTCTGAGAATGCACCCTGAAGAACTATCGTGGTTTCACTCCCTCTGTGGGTATGCGCGGGTGCCTTCCCACCGGCGGCCAGTTTCTGAAGCACCACCTGCTCGCTCTGGCCGGGAAACCGTTCGCTGATATCCAGCACACTGACATCGCCGAGCTGACGTTTCCAGGGCAGCGAGTTGAGATCGTCGCCCAACAACTTTTGAAGAGGGCTCATGCGCTTGGCTTGTGTACTGATGTAGGTCTCCGTCATGTCAGGCTCGCTGTCTATGCGTGACAGGATAGCGTCAAACATGTCCGATGAAACACCGACCTGGGGCTGACTTTCCATCATGACGGCACCCAGGCTGTCGAGCGTATCCACACGGCTGCGACAATGGGGGCACTGGTCCAGATGGAGACGAATGCACAGTGCGTGGGGCTCACTGAGGTTGCCTGCACTGAATTCCATCAGGGTAAGTGTGTCTGGATGGTGCCGTGTCATACGTTCTGGTCCTGCAAAATCACTTTCAGTTTGTTCAGTGCCAGGCGTACCCGGCTTTTTACGGTACCTAGCGGTATGTTGAGCTCGTCCGCCACCATCTGGTGTGACTTGCTTTCCATGTAGACCTTGGCGATTACTGTAATCTGTTCTTCCGGCAGGTGGCTGAGGGACTCTCGCACGCGACGTTCAGACATCAGGCGGTGCAGCGACGTAACCGGCTCGTCTTCGTTTTCGCCGGGAATCTGCCACAGATCTTCCGTTTCAACCGGCATCTCCGCACTCGTGCGTTTCATCTTGCGCAGCATGTCAATGCGTTGGTTACGGGCGATGGTGAAAATCCAGGTCGACGCGGCTGCCTTCCTCCAGTCGTACAAGCAGGAGCGCCGCCAGATCGATACGAAAACCTCCTGTACCAGCTCCTCGGCGTGACTCGCCATGCCATTGGCCATGGCGTAATACTTGATCTGAGGACCAAAGTGCTCGAACAAAGCGTGGTAGGCCTGCCGATCCTGGTTCTTTCCCACTTTCTCCAGCAATTGGCTCCAGGGGTCCTTGCGGCCCTCGGCTCGTGCTGGCTTCTGATCCAGTGTGGACACCGGACGCTCCTTGACAGTCGCATGATTTGGCATTGTTGTGTTCATCATTCTATGCACTCGCCCCGGGTTTGTCAGTCACGATATTTACGGGGGCGATGGGCAGGCGGATCTGTTGGGCGGTATTTTTTCCCACTTGTACTGGCTGGCTTCTCCGCCGCTCGGTGTCGTCTGCAGGGAGATTGCCGACCGCTATCATCACGGCTAATCTTTTGCAGGTATTTATTCAGGAACGCTTGGCCAACATGAATGCTCCCGGAAAGACCGGCAATCTGCCCGTTATTCGCGCCCACTACGCCGATATCCTTTGCCAGTTGGCGGAAGAGAAGGGTGCTGCGCGTCCCGAGTTGCTGCGCTCGGCCGATATTCGTCCGGCCATGTTGGGGCACCCCGACAACTTCATCACCGTGGAGCAGTTCAGTCGTCTTTGTCGCTCGGCATTGGCATTGAGTCACGACCCGGCCCTGGGGCTGGAATATGGCAAGCGCCTGAAGTTCACTACCCACGGTTCCCTGTCACAGGCCGCCATCAGCTGTGACAACATTGGCCAGGCTCTTACGGTGTTGATCAAGTATTTCCGTATCCGGTTCGTGTATATGAATCTGAGTTTCTTTACCGAGGGCAGCGACGCTGTGCTGCAACTCGATATCGTGCACGCCCTGGATGATCTGCATTGGTTCAACGCAGAAGTGGTGCTGGCCTCGCTTATGGATGTGAACCTGCTCCTGTTCGGACGCCGCCTGCTTGATGGTGGAAGTTGTCGACTGAATTATCCGCCACCGGAGTATGCCCCGGCCTATGAGTCGCTGTTCGGCAATCGTATCCGGTTTGACGCCGGCGCCAATCAGCTCCGTTTTCGCAAGGAATTTCTGGAACTGCCAATTTCCCTGTCCAATCCTGTGGCGCGTCGGGTAGCAGAAGCGCAATGCGAGGAGGAAATGCGATCGCTGGAGGCGACCACATCGATTCCCGAGCGCGTGGGGCGGTTGCTGGAATCGGTACGGGATGGCCGGCTTCCGGGTATTGATTCCGTGGCAGCGCAACTGGGTGTGTCACCCAGGACGCTGCGCCGTCAGCTCAGTGCCGAAGGCCTGAAATTTCAGGGCATCCTTGATGACATCCGCCACCGGCGTTCACTGGAGCTGCTTCGGCGCACCGACCTCGGGATCGATGACATTGCCTATCGCCTGGGGTATAGCGACCCGTCCAATTTCGGCCGTGCCTTCCGCAAGTGGGAGGGGCTGTCACCCTCAGCCTGGCGCGCAAGCAGGGCCTGATCCGGGTTACTCTTCCAGGTAGGTATAGCCGCCCAGGCCATTCTCCAGTTCTTCCAGCAGGCTCGTCTGTATGTCTTCCGGCAATCCGCTGGCGGCAAATTTCTGCTGATAGGCCCGAAGCAGGGCAGTGGGTTCGAAGTTCACATACTGCAGCACCTTGGCCACGGTGTCGCCATGGATCGGCTCACTGACGGTATGGCCGCCGCCGGGGTTGCGTCGTACATCCACCGAGTGGGTGTCGCCGAACAGGTTGTGCATGTCACCGAGGATTTCCTGGTAGGCACCGGTCATGAAAAAGCCCATCAGCATGGGTTCTTCCGGCGCCTCTTCAGGCAGCGGGAAGGTGGTTTCGATGCCCTGGCCGTCCACGTACCGGTCAATTCGCCCGTCGGAGTCACAGGTAATATCCTGGATGACCGCACGACGGGTGAGGGGGCGATTCAGTCCGTTCACAGGCATGATCGGGAAGATCTGATCAATACCCCACACGTCCGGCAGTGACTGGAACAGCGAAAAGTTCACGAAGAGCTTCTCCGCCAGTTTTTCATTGAGCTCGTCAATGATCTCCCGGTGCGCGCGATTCGCGGAGTTCAGCTGTTTTCTCAGAGCCCGGCAGCAGGTGGTGTAGAGCGTTTCCGCCCGTGCGCGGTCCGCCAGTGACAACAGGCCGTGGGCAAACTGGGTGTGGACATCCGCCATGGCGTGGAGCACGTCGTGGTAGATCTCAGCCAGGGAACGGCGCGATGCCTCATCCCGCAGGCTCTCCAGGTCGCGCCACAAATCCTGCAGCGGTGCCGGGGCATCACTGACCGGTTGTTCAGGCGGACGCTTGTCGGGTATCTCCCGGTCAATCACATTGGTCACAAGTACCGAGTGGTGAGCCGTCAGCGCACGGCCGGATTCACTGATCAGGTTGGGATGGGGGATACCCGCCCGATCGCACTCCGATTGCAGGATATGAATCACGTTGTAAGCGTATTCGTGTACGCTGTAATTCATCGAACAACTGCTGCGTGAGCGGGTGCCCTCGTAGTCCACGCCGAGCCCACCGCCAATATCGACCGTGCCTACCGGTGCCCCCATGTGGCGCAATTCACTGTAGAAACGGGCACACTCCCGCAGTCCGGTCTGGATGTCACGGATGTTGGCAATCTGCGACCCCAGGTGAAAATGCAGCAACTGAAGGGATTCCAGGGCCCCGGCACGGCGCAGGGTCTCAACCACATCCAGCACCTGGCTGGCGGACAGGCCGAATTTCGACTTCTCACCGCCGGTGTTCTGCCAGTTGCCTTTGCCGATGGTGGCCAGCCGTGCGCGCACACCAATCAGCGGAGTCACTCCCAGACGGCGCGCTTCCTCGAGGATGAGCGGCAACTCGGACTGTTTTTCCACCACAATGAACACCCGGTGCCCCAGTTTCTGCCCGATCAGCGCCAGCCGGATATATTCGCGGTCCTTGTAGCCATTGCAGACAATCACCGACTCCTGCTGGCGCGACAGTGCCAGAACCGCCATTAACTCCGGCTTACTGCCGGCTTCGAGGCCAATCTGGTTGTCGCTGGCGGCCGGTTCGGCGCAGAGCAGTTCCTCAACCACCCGGCGCTGCTGGTTGACCTTGATCGGGTAGACGGCGGTGTAGCCTCCCTGGTAGCCGTGTTCGCGAGCGACCTTGTTAAACGCGCCACACAGTTTGTTGACCCGATCATGGAGAATATCGGTAAATCGGATTAACACCGGAAGCTGAACCCCCTCACTGACCAGGGAGCGGGCAAGGTCAGGCAGGTTGATGTCCTCGCCGCTGTGCCCCCGGTCGGGTCTTATCAGTACCTCGCCACGGGTATTCACATCAATATAGCCATCGCTCCAGTGGGCGATGTTGTACACCTTGTGGGCGGCGCTGAGGGTTGGTTCGCTCATGGGGCTTTCCTGTGCTGAATCCGCAGCCGGCAACGGGCCGGCTTATGGCGCTCATTGTATGGATTCCACCGCCCCGCTAAAAGAACAACACCCGAAAAACACGGCCCAAGGGTAATGATAGTCCTTTAGGTGTGGTGGTTACGCACCTACAATACCCTCAATACGAACAGGCTCAACGCGCACATCCGGAGACACGACATGACTGCACTGAACGATGGCTGGTTTACCGAAGTATTCCAGGACCAGGGAACCGCCTTTTCCCTGCAGGTAAAGAAAAAGCTGCACGAAGAACAAACCGAGTTCCAGAAACTGGAAATCTGGGAAACCGAAACCTTCGGTAACCTGATGGTGCTCGATGGCTGCGTGATGCTGACCACCAGAGACAACTTCCTCTATCATGAGATGATGACTCATCCGGCCCTGTTCACCCATAAAGACCCGAAGAAAGTGGTCATCGTTGGTGGTGGTGATTGTGGAACCCTGAAAGAAGTCCTCAAGCACCCCGGTGTGGAAGAGGCCTGGCAGGTGGAAATCGACGAACGTGTCACTCGTCTCTCGGAACAGTATTTCCCCGAACTCTGCGAGTCCAACACCGACCCCCGCGCCAACTTCTTCTTTGGTGATGGCATCCAGTGGATACGCGATGCGGTGCCCGGAAGTCTCGACGTCATTATCATCGACAGCACCGACCCGGTCGGCCCCGCCGAAGGCCTGTTCGCCCTCGACTTCTACCGCGACTGCATGATCGCCCTGCGCGACGGTGGCATCCTCGTCCAGCAAAGCGAGTCACCGCTGCTGCACACCAACACCATCATCAAAACCATTCACGACGACATGAAAAAGGCCGGTTTCGACCACGTCCGCACCCTGCCGTTCCCGCAACCGGTGTATCCCACCGGCTGGTGGAGCTGCACTATGGCGGGTAAGGAAAAGCCGGTGGTGTACTTCCGTGAGGAAGACGCGGATCAGCGGCCGTTTGTGACCCGCTATTACAACGCCGACATCCACCGTGGGGCATTGGCGATGCCGCAGTTCATGGTGGATGTATTGGAAGATGAGGTGATGTCGAGCGAGGGCTAGGAGGCCATCAGGGGCAAGGAATTTCTGAAGGTGGTACGGGCGCCGTTGTTCGCCGCCCGGTTTTTGATTAGAGTTTGGCTTTGTGGCGGTCATGCCCGCCCCTCAAGGAGAGCGCCTGCTTTAGTCAGTACCTTTGCGGGCCTAATACACCGGCCGCAAAGGAACGCTGCCAATGAAAGTAAAATCCCGCCTGGAGCTTGAACTCCGGGACCTGCCCTATATTGAAAGCCCTTTCTTCGCTGCCTCATATGCAGCCGAACTGATTGACCATCCTGTCTCCGACGTGCCCCGAAACCGTAGTGGAAAGGAAATGAGCGTCAAAGCACTGGAGCGTGAGCTCAGGGACGGTCATCTGTTTCTGATTGGAGGCAAGCCCTTATCGCCTATAGTTGTCTGGGAAACGGACAGTGATCACCCCAACGGCGGGTTCTGGCGCCTAAAGAGAGATGGTGGCGGGCCGGGCCTTCGCAACCAGATTGAGTCTCTCAACAAGTGGGAAGTCACCCCTGAAATCATCAGCCACGTAGGGGCGGGCGGTGTCGGCCATATGAACGTCTGCGGTTTTGACTGCACCATGACCAACCGCCGCGCCGACGAGCGTTACCTGGCGAAACAGGAAGCCGACCGACGCTCCACCCTGCCGCTGGGTACAGCAGCGTTGGTTGCGCCCCTTGTGCCCGCTGCCTCGCTAGCCCAAACACCCGAGAACGGTCAGGCAAAGAAAGAAGAACAGAGAAAGCCGGTTCATCTTGAAGTGGGCATTTTCACCGATGGCACGTTGAACAATGCCGGTAATATTGAGATTTACCGGCAGCAGGTGGAAGAGACATGCCTCGTGCCGCACAGCAATGGCGAGATTGACGATGCCGAGTGTGAACGGCGGCTGGCTTTGTTGCTGGGGGGTAGTTACGCCAATGAGATCAGCAATGTCGCCAAGTTGCGGGATCTATATCCCGAGGTCGAAAATGAGGCGGAAACAATGATCAACCAGAGTTTTTCGGTGTATGCGCCGGGAGCAGGATCGAAAACCGGAGCTCCGGATTCTCTGGAAGGTATGACAACCGGTCTTGGTGAAACGGGTGTCACCGAGCAAGTAAAAAATGGTTTCACTGAGGTCGCAGAGCGCATAGCCATACTGGTTAACGAAAGGCCTATCGCAAAGCTAACAGTTGATCTGTTTGGTTTTAGCAGGGGAGGCGCAGCCGCCCGCCATGCCGCGAATGAAATTGCCAAGGGCTCTGATGGCGAATTGGGACAGTCTTTGGCCGCCATGGGTATTCAATGGCCGGAACGAGTTACCATTCGTTTTGTGGGGTTGTTTGATACCGTCGCCGGCATCGTAAATATCACGGGTGGCGATCTCTCTCCAAGCAATGCTCGTAACACGCCGGTGAACCTGTACCTGGACCCGGCCACCGTCTCCACCGCTGTACAGTTCACGGCCGTTGACGAGTGTCGAGAAAATTTTGCGCTTAACAGCCTCTGCAATCCGGATGGTTCACTTCCCCGCAACTTCCGAGAAATCATGGTGCCCGGCGCGCACTCCGATATTGGTGGCGGCTACCATGATAGCCAGACCGAGGAACTGATGCTTTCGCCTAAACTGACCATTGGCGGCAGCGCTACGGCCTGGCCGGAGCAGACACCGCAGTGGGACAACCTCGCAACCCTCAAAGGGGTGACCGAAGCCGAGGGCTGGATCGGGACTCGCAGCCTACCCCTGACAACGGGCGAGCCAGCCAGCCTCGGGATTCATAAAACAGTGCGCGAGCACCCCGTTCCGGATGGCGAAGTGGGCCTCGACCTGAAACTGCACCGGCAGGTGCGCGGCGAGCTATCGCGGGTTTATCTTCACTGCATGTATCACTTGGCGAAAAGAGCAGGCGTTCCATTGAAGGACATTCGTACTGCCAAGAATGCCGCAGAAGTTCCGAAAGAACTCGACCTAGCGTACCGGATACTATGGGAGCATATCTCGCTGGGCAAGAACCTGCCTGAACTGCCGCCGCTGCAAAAGGAGCTGGTAAAACAGCGGTATGTGCATCATTCGGATCATTACAACCTGCTTGAGTTTTTGATTGGGGACACCATCGTGAGCTCCGAACTCCCATTTTCGAACGCCAGGTTCCTCTCGCCATTCCGGCCTGCGCCTGAACGGAAACGTATCGTCTATAACAATCAGCCGGAGACGTAATATGCGCCGTATAACATTCATGCTTGCCCTCCTCATTGGTTTGATGCTATCGGGGTGTGCCTCTGGGCCTGATAGCCTTTTTAAGGCATATGTGGGTGTAGGGGCACCCAAGCACTATGAAGTCTGGGTTGAGCACCTGGAACTTGAAGCCTCCGGCATAAGACACTGGCGTATGCCGGTGGGAAGTGTTGCGTGTTGCTGGAAAGGGCCCAGTGGCCCTAGGGGCAAAGGAGGAACAGCGCAGCCTTTCCCGGACTATATCGGTATACGCTGGTTCTCGTTTGCTGAACAAAAGTTTTACGAACGCGTGTTTTCACTGCCAGAGGGACTGGAAGAAAAAATGCGCGAGCACGCAACTTATACTACCAGCCTGGGAACCTTCAGCAGGCCACGGGATATGCTGACTATCGGTTTGGCGCCCGGGGGGCAGATGGTTCTTTGGATTAATAACCAGATTGGCAATGAAATTGAAGTAGGCCGAATGCAAGCTAACGAGGTGGAGGGGGACGCTTCAAATTACGAAGTCGGCACCCGTAACTACCTTGAAGAACACAGCGACTACATCGAAAAACACGGTGTACCAAAAGAAGGCTGGTAATTCACCTCTTCAGACTCCCATGTTTGTTAAAACCGTAAGTGAGGGCTGCTGGCCGGTGGTGGCGTTGGTATTGGTTACCGTTGGAGAATAGGTCGAAAATTAGACAACGCGATACCTCTGACTACACTTGCCGGTATCGGGCAACGGTTGCCCGATTGCGAAGCGCATGGAGAAGGAGGTCACTGATGACGGTTCGACAAGGGAAGCAGAGCGCAACTGGTTCCGATTCGAAAGATTTGAATTGATCAATGGCGCATGGTACTTCCAGACTCGCGAAGGGGCGCTAAAGGGGCCTTTTGAAAGCAGTTAGGAGGCTGAAATGGAACTGCTACGGTACTTGCGCCGGGTCGAGGATTCGCTGTTTTGCAATGCGGTTTGAGGCCACAAAATTCTACGGTTTTCAGGAGAAATAGCAAGGGCGCCCAATGGGCGCCCTTGCTTTCGGGCCTTCAGGCCGGTTTACTTGGAACTGACAAACTCCGGATAGGCTTCCATACCACACTCGGACAGATCCACACCTTCGTACTCTTCCTCTTCGGTCACCCGAATACCCATGACCGCCTTGAGGATGCCCCATACAATCAGGCTGGTGACGAAGACCCAGATGAAGATGGTGAGCATGCCCACGAGCTGCCCCATGAAGGTCGCGTCCGCGTCGGACAGCAGTACCGCGAAGATACCCCAGATACCAACCACGCCGTGTACGGAGATGGCACCGACCGGGTCATCAATACGCATCTTGTCGAGTGTTACGATTGAGAACACCACGATGATGCCGCCGATGGCACCGATAATGGTTGCCAGCAGAGGCGAGGGATCGGCAGGTTCAGCGGTAATCGCAACCAGGCCAGCCAATGCACCGTTCAGGGCCATGGTCAGGTCAGCCTTGCCGAACATGATGCGGGCTACTATCAGAGCGCCGATCAGGCCGCCGGCAGCGGCCGCGTTGGTGTTCAGGAACACGTTGGCCACTTCATTGGCAACGCCGATGCCACCCAGTTTGAGGGTAGAACCGCCGTTGAAGCCAAACCAGCCCATCCACAGGATGAAGGTACCCAGAGTCGCCAGCGGCAGGTTGGCACCCGGGAAGGCCTTGATCTGGCCATCCGCGCCGTACTTGCCTTTACGGGCGCCCAGCAGCAGGACACCGGCCAGAGCCGCAGCGGCACCCGCCATGTGTACGATGCCGGAACCAGCGTAGTCGCTGTAGCTCAGTTCATAGATACCGAATACGGCATCGCCGTTCCAGGTCCAGGAGCCCTGCATCGGGTAGATGAAACCACACATGACAACGGCGAAAGCCAGGAAGGCCCAGAGCTTCATGCGCTCGGCCACGGCACCGGAAACGATGGACATGGCGGTTGCAACGAAGACAACCTGGAAGAAGAAATCAGAAGCCCCGGCGTATTCCCCCATCTCACCAAAACCGGCTTCGTTGGAAGCGGCAAGGACTCCGGCGATCGCCGCGTCGTCCATTTGAGCGACCGTGGTAACGCCGCTGAGGAAGAGCCCGCCACCGTACATGATGTCGTAACCGCAGATCAGGTACATGGTACAGGCTACAGCAAACAGGGAAACGTTCTTGGTCAGGATCTCGGTGGTATTCTTGGCACGCACCAGGCCTGCTTCAAGCATTGAGAAGCCCGCGGCCATCCACATGACCAGAGCACCGCAGACAAGGAAGTAGAAGGTATCCAGTGCATACTGGAGTTCAAAAATATGATTAAGATTGCTTTCCATGTGAAGCCCTCCGCACGAGGCTTTTCAAGTTATAAATTTTTTGCGTTGGCTGTCTGGTTGATCAGTCTTCGATCAGACCGCTTCTTCGCCGGTTTCCCCGGTTCGGATTCGGATCGCCTGTTCCAGTTCGGTCACGAAAATTTTGCCGTCACCGATCTTTCCGGTGTTGGCTGCCTTGGTGATGGATTCGATGACCTGATCCAGCAGGTTGTCGCCGATAGCAACTTCAACCTTGACCTTGGGCAGGAAGTCCACCACGTATTCTGCGCCTCGGTAGAGTTCGGTATGACCCTTCTGGCGACCGAAGCCTTTGACTTCAGTGACCGTTACGCCTTGTACGCCAATCTCGGATAGTGCCTCACGGACATCATCCAACTTGAAAGGCTTGATGATCGCTGTCACAAGTTTCATTGCTTTCTCCTTGGTAAAGCCGTCTCAACATCTGGAACTCTTCGGCCCGTTGTTGAGGTCGGGATGCTGCCACCTCGCACACCAATTGTGCGGATTGCGTACAAGGCTTTTAGCATCGGGTGTGCCAACGCAAAAAATAATATAACTATCAGACAGTTGGCTGTCTGTTGATCCAGAATGGATCGTCAGGTCGCACCATTTCGGGGCTTGTCTGTCTTGGGCGAACCATAATGATGCACGAACTCGGTGCAAGCATTAGGGGTGCCTGAGCCACATTATACTGTCGACGGCCACAGTATGGCAGGGGAGGCATTAGTGTTACACTCCGAACCGTCGTTCAGGCACGACGAAAAGCCCGCCGAGGACGAGGTATAGTCCAGCGCAGCGATTTTGACCGGTGATTTTGAGAGGTGATTCGTGAAAGGTCCACAGGATTTCTTTTCCCAGCTTCAGGGACAGTTCGGCCAGTTCGTTCCCGATATGGCCCGTGCCGCCCGTGAGGACTTTGAAGCTCAGGCCCGCGCCACGGTGATGACGGTTCTGTCGCGCCTTGAGTTGGTCACCCGAGAAGAATTCGATGCCCAGCAAGCTGTACTGATGAAAACCCGCGAAAAGGTCGAAGCGCTGGAAAAGCGCGTGGCTGACCTGGAAAAGCAGTTCCCGAATAACTGACCGGCAGGACGCCCGTCAGGCGGCTAGGCCGCTATCACCTATAACCATGGAAGGTTGTCATGTTTGCCGTTGTCCATACCCGCGCCAGCATTGGCGTTTCAGCACCCTCCGTTACCGTTGAAGTCCACCTGTCAGGCGGCCTGCCGGCGCTGTCCATCGTCGGGCTCCCCGAAACGGGTGTTCGCGAAAGCCGGGAGCGTGTTCGCAGTGCGCTGATGAACGCCGGCTTTGAATTCCCCGCCCGCCGAATCACCATCAATCTGGCTCCTGCGGACCTGCCCAAGGAGGGCGGCCGCTTCGATCTCCCCATTGCCCTGGGCATTCTTGCCGCTTCCGGACAGATTCCGGCGGAAAGCCTCGCACAGTATGAATGCGTGGGAGAGCTTTCCCTGGATGGTGCGCTGAGACCGTTGAAAGGTGTGCTCCCGGCGATACTGGCAGCTCGCAACGAGGGGCGTCGGTTGCTGATCCCCCAGGCCAATGCCGCGGAAGCCGCACTGGCCAGCCAGGACGATGTGTTGCCAGCCGGCCATTTACTGACGGTCTGCGAACACCTGTGTGATCGGGCAAGGATTTCCCCGGTACCGCCAGCGGTGCCGGAAACGGGCGTGAACGCCGGTCCGGACCTTGCGGACGTGCATGGTCAGAGCGTGCCGCGGCGGGCGTTGGAAATCGCCGCCGCCGGCGGGCATAACCTGCTGATGTTTGGTCCACCGGGCACTGGTAAAAGCATGCTCGCCAGCCGTCTGCCGGGTATTTTGCCACCGTTAACCACCGAATCTGCGCTTGAGGTAGCAAGCATCCACTCTGTGGCCGGTCTTCCCGTACGGGACGGAGAGTGGTGCCGGCCGCCTTACCGCGCGCCCCATCATACTGCCTCGTCGGTTGCCATGGTGGGTGGCGGTAGCAGTCCGCGCCCCGGAGAAATCTCCCTGGCGCACCGCGGCGTGTTGTTTCTCGACGAACTGCCAGAGTTCGAGCGCCGGGTGCTGGAAGTGCTGCGGGAACCCATGGAGTCCGGCGAGATTGCCATCAGTCGCGCAGCAAGGCAGGTGACTTTTCCGGCCTGCTTCCAGGTCGTGGCGGCCATGAACCCGTGCCCGTGTGGCTATCTGGGGCATCCGACGATTGAGTGCCAGTGTACGCCCCCGCAGGTGCTCCGTTATCGGGCAAAGATATCAGGGCCACTGCTGGACCGGTTCGATTTGCATGTGGAAGTGCCGGTTCAGAGCGGGGAAGTGCTGATGAAGCGTGACGGTGGGGGTGAGTCCAGCACGGTTGTGCGGGATCGGGTGTATCAGGCCCGCGAGCGGCAAATGCAGCGAGGATCCGGAAACGCCGCGTTAAGTGGCGGTGAGCTGCAGACGCACTGCCGCGTGGATGCAGCAGGCGAGGCCATGTTATCCGCCGCCATGGAGCGGCTGGGGCTCTCTGCCAGGGCATTGCATCGCATCCTGCGGGTGGCACGGACCCTGGCGGACCTGGACGGCCTCGACCACATTGGCAATGGCCATCTGGTTGAGGCGTTGGGTTACCGCAAGCTGGACCGGCAGCAGACCCGGAATGCGCAGGTTTCGGTATAGTCCGCTGGGCGGCCTCTGGTAAACTGTCGCCATAACCCATTGAAGGAAAACCGCACAGGGCGGTTGAGGACGTCAGATGACTGATCACAACGATGTTTCCGGCGATTCACCCGTGACGACCCGCCGTGGCGTACGCAGTTTCGTGCTGCGCCAGGGGCGGATGACCGAAGGCCAGAAAAAGGCCTACGACCGCAGTTGGCCCAAATACGGCCTGACCCGTGAACAGGGCATGATTGACCCACGCCAGATCTTTGGACGGGACAACATGCTTAACCTGGAGATCGGGTTTGGTATGGGCAAGTCCCTGGCAGACATGGCGGAAGCGGCACCGGAGCAGGACTTCATCGGCGTGGAAGTGCACCTGCCCGGGGTTGGTGCACTGCTGAAAGAGATTGAAGACCGGGGGCTGGAGAATGTTCGTGTCTACGCCATTGATGCCAACGATGTGATCGACCGGTGCCTGCCCGATGCAGCGCTGGACCGGGTGATGGTGTTTTTCCCGGACCCGTGGCACAAGAAACGTCACCACAAACGCCGGCTGATCCAGCACGAATTCGTCCAGCGCCTGCGCCATAAACTGCGCGTGGGCGGGATCCTGCATCTGGCCACCGATTGGGAAAACTACGCGGAACACATGATGGAGATCATGGGAGAGTCCGAGGGTTTTGCGAACTCACAGGATATCGGCGAATATTCACCGCGCCGGGAAGACCGCCCGATCACCAAGTTTGAGAAACGGGGCGAGACGTTGGGGCACGGCGTCTGGGATCTGGTGTTTTACCGCACCAACTAGGCTGTCGGTACGCTGACGGAAGTTGCTACTCGTGGGCCAGCGGATGGCGCCGGGCGGCACGAATGATCACCAATCCGGCGCAGCCCAGCATCAGGCCGGTGAATTTCACCAATGCGCAGAGCGTGGCGGACAGGCTGACCATATCCGTGGGCGGGTCCATGTTATTGAGTAGCAATATGTTTTCCGTTAGATCGCCGGCCCCCGCGGTCACAAACAGGGCCTTCACCCAGCGTGCCACGTTACGTTCCCGAACGCCCGGCCGGTCCCGCATCAGGTGATTGGTCAGGAAAATCAGCGTGGCCAGGTAAGCGGGTACAAACAGGAAGTCCAGCCAAAGGGATATCTGTGCCCATAGCATGCCGTCCTGTCGCCAGCTGCGCAGTATGGCCATGGACTGGTCCGCCGTGGCGGCCATCTGAAGGCTGACGATGCCCTGGGGAGCCGAACCGGTCTGCAGGGGCTGATTGACCACAACCAGGACCAGCAACAGGACGGCGGTGGCCGCCAGGCTCAGGTTGAGCCGTTTGGGCAACAGGGTCATAAGGCGCGGCAGTGACATCAGAGGAAGCGCTCCAGCAGACTGTTCAGGTAACGCTGTCCGAGTTCCGTGGTCTGTATCCGTCCCGGTTCCAGCATGTTTTCTTTTCTTAGCGCCTCAAGTTTTACCGCAACTCTGCTCAACGGTAAACCTGTACGCTCTGTGAACAGGTTTTCCGGCACACCGGACGTCAGCCTCAAGGCATTCATCAGAAACTCCAGTGGCCTTTCTTCCAGTTCGACCATTTGGCTCCCCGCGGTACGGCTGCCGATGCGGTTCATGTAGGCTTCGGGTTGACGGGTTTTCCAGAAACGCCGGATCTCGCCATTTTGAAAGGTAACCTTGCCGTGGGCGCCGGCGCCCAGCGCCAGGTAATCCCCGAACATCCAGTAATTCAGGTTGTGACGGGACTCCATGTCGGGTCGGCTCCAGGCCGACACCTCATAGTCTGTGAACCCCTGCTGATGCAGGTAGTCGGCACCCTGGCAATGGATTTCCCAGAGGTGGTCGTCGTCGGGCAGTTGGGGTGGGCGGCTGTAGAACTCGGTGTTGGGCTCCAGGGTCAGCTGGTACCAGGACAGGTGCGGGGGTTGCCACGACATGGCCGCCCGCAGGTCATCCAGGGCGTCTGCCGGTGTCTGGCCCGGCAAGCCATGCATCAGGTCCAGGTTGAAGTTGTCAAAGCCGGCATTGCGGGCTGCCTCGATAGCCCTGTGGGCTGCCTTGTCATCGTGGATGCGCCCCAGTGCCTTCAATCGCATGGGGTTGAAACTCTGGATGCCCAGTGAAAGCCGGTTTATGCCGGCGCCACGGAAGCCGTTAAAGCGAGTCTGTTCCACTGTGCCCGGGTTGGCCTCCAGTGTAATCTCGGCATCGTCAGTAAACGACAGGTGAGTGCGCAGCCGGTCGAACAGTATGTTGTAGAAGTCCGGCGACATTAACGAAGGTGTGCCGCCGCCGATGAAGACGGTTTCGATCGGGCGCCCCTGAATTAATGCGAGGTCACCGGCAAGGTCCTCCATGATTGCATCAAGATAGTCGTTCTCGGGAATGTCGCCGGTCAGTGCGTGGGAGTTGAAGTCGCAGTAAGGGCACTTTTTCACGCACCAGGGTACGTGAATATACAGGCTTAGCGGGGGCAGGGTGCTCACCGCTGTGTCGTGCGTCGGGGTCATGGTCACCCCGGCTCTTTCCCCAACTGATCCAGAAGCAGCGCCAGTGCCCGCCCACGGTGGCTGATACGGCCTTTTTCGGCGCGGTGCAGTTCAGCGGCACTGGTGCCGGTTTCCGGTACCAGGAACACCGGATCGTACCCGAAACCACCCTCACCCCGGGGCTCTGGCAGGATGCTTCCTGGCCAGCGGCCATGACAGATCACCGGTGTGGGGTCATCGGCATGGCGCAGGTAGACCAGTACGCAGTGGAACTGGGCCGTGCGTTGGCCCTCGGGAACGTCTTTCAGCGCGTCGAGCAGTGCCCGGACGTTGTCTGCGTCGCTGGCTGTGTCACCGGCGTAACGGGCCGAACGGACGCCGGGTGCCCCGCCGAGGGCATCAACCGCCAGGCCAGAGTCATCCGCAAGGGCCGGCAACCCGGTGATCCGGGCGGCATGGCGTGCCTTGAGGATGGCGTTCTCCACGAAGGTGACCGCTGGCTCCTCCGCCTCGCCAACCCCCAATTCACCCTGGGCTACGGGCGTCAGCCCGAGTGGGCCGAGCAGGTCTGTGAGTTCGGCGATCTTGCCCTTGTTGTTGCTGGCAATGACCAGTCTGTTGGTGGCGTTAGTCATCAGTCGTTAAACAGTGTGTGGGTGAAACGGATGGGCAGATCCTGTCTGGCGCCCGTGGGGCGGGTGGTGATCTGGAAGGTCATCAACTCGGCGTTGCTGTATTGGTATTCGGCGATGAAATAGACAGCGTTGCCTTCCTGGATGCGTCGAAACGCCAGGAACCGGGCCTGCTGGATATCGTTCATGACCTTGCCTTCCACCTGGCCTGATACCGGCTCCAGGCCGCCATCCTCGGTTTCCCTCATGATGGATATGTTGACGATACCGATGCCGCGGCTGCGATTAAGGTTGTTCTCGCGGGCAATTTCAGGGGCCAGGAAGGTGCTTGGGAAAACGCTCCAGTGTACTTCGAATTCACCAAAATCCTTTGAGTCGGCATGGCTCTGGCTGGTAAACAGCAGAACCAGGCATGCGAGTGACAACAACGCCTGCCAGCGATTGTGACTATGTGTGGTCATGATTCCTCCCGGGTTATCCGGTAAATGGCGATCTGCCCCAACATATTGGGCCAAAGACGGCTGAGCCAGCGATCCTGGTGCTCGCCATCCACCACCGTGCGGTTCAGTATCCGGACGTCCTTGCGGAAGCAAAGGGCTTCAAAATCCTTGAAGGTGCACAGGTGAATGTTAGGGGTGTTGTACCATTTATACGGTAGCGTTTCGGATTCAGGCATACGACCCCGGCGCATCAGGTACCAGCGCAATCGCCAGTAAGCGAAGTTGGGGAAGGTCACGATGCCCTCGCGGCCCACGCGAAGCATCTCATCGAGGACCATGTCCGGGCGCCGGACCGCCTGCAAGGCTTGTGTCATCAGCACGGTGTCGAAGGAGTGATCTTCGAAGTTCCCCAGGCCCTGGGTGTCCAGGTTCTGCTCAATGACGGACACCCCGCGACCCATGCAGGTGGTGATATGGTCCGGATTGATTTCCAGGCCAAACCCTGTTGCACTTTTTTCCCGCTGCAGGTAGTCCAGCAGGGTGCCGTCGCCGCAGCCCAGATCCAGTACATGGCTGCCGGCGCTGATCCATTGCTCGATGATTTTCAGGTCTGTTCTCATGCACCTACCTCCCGTGCGACCCGGTCCATGTAGGAATGGAAGATGGCGGTGTAACGTGGTGTGGGAATCAGGAAGGCGTCATGCCCCCAGGGTGCGTCGATTTCGGCATAGCTGACCTTGCAGCGGGCCGCGATCATGGCATTCACCAATTCCTCGGACCGTGCCGGGGTAAACCGCCAGTCGGTGCTGAACGACACGACAAGGAATTCGCAGCGCGCACGGAGCAGCGCCTTTGCCAGGTCATTGTCGTGCTCGTAGGCCGGGTCAAAGTAATCCAGAGCCTTGGTCATCAGCAGGTAGGTATTGGCGTCGAATGACTCCGAGAAGCGCTCACCCTGGTAACGCAGGTAACTCTCCACCTGGAACTCTGCGTCATAGCCGAACTTGTAGGCCTGGTCCCGCAGTTCACGGCCAAATTTTTCGCCCATGGAAGCATCGGACAGGTAGGTAATGTGGCCCACCATGCGTGCCAGCATCAGGCCCCGGCGCGGTAACGTGTCGTGCTCATAGTAGCGGCCGTCATGGAACTCACGGTCGGACGTAATCGCCTGTCGCGCCACCTCATTGAAGGCAATGTTCTGGGCGCTCAGGCGTGGGGTAGAGGCAATGGTCACGGCGTGACGCAAACGATCCGGGTAGTCCAGGCTCCACTGAAGTGCCTGCATACCACCAAGGGAACCTCCCACCACGGCGGCCCAACATTCAATGCCGAGCCGGTCGGCCAGCAGCGCCTGGCTGTGGACCCAGTCGCGTACCGTGATCACCGGGAAATCAGGGCCGTAGGGCTGGCCGGTCTTCGGATTGACGCTGCCGGGTCCGGTGCTGCCATGGCAGCCACCCAGATTGTTCAGGCTGACAACGAAAAACCGGTTGGTATCGATGGGCTTGCCGGGGCCAATGCAGCTGTCCCACCATCCCGGCTTGCGGTCTTCCTTGCTGTGATAACCGGCGGCATGGTGGTGGCCGCTGAGGGCGTGACAGATCAATACCGCGTTGGTGGCATCCGCATTCAGCTTGCCGTAAGTCTCAATCACCAGATCGTAACTCTCCAGCGTCTGACCGCAGGCGAGAGTGATCGGTGTATCGAAGTGCAGTGTCTGTGGGGTGACTATCCCGACAGAATCCGTTGGCAAGGGATCGGGCATTGGCGCGACAGGTTCCTGATTCAGTCCGTATTATCTGGAAGACGTTTCAGGCAATGGCCGGGCGGAAACCTGCATGTAAGTGCAGGCCTAACTGATATGGCCAGGCGATTGCCAGCCAAGCAGTTTAAAGGCCGGCCTGCATGGCTGCAACCGCCATTTCCGGCGCCGGTCAGACCGCGCCGGAAATGTTGACCACCTTCTGTTGGATCAGAGTGGGTGCTGGTTTACGGATTTGCCGCTGCATGGCGTCAGCCAGTTCAAGCTGGCGTGTCAGATCGCTGATGGTGTTCTGCAGTCGTTCGCGTTCGGCCCGGCTGTCGCGGTCGCTGCGAACCATGTCCCGGAGGCGGCGGATCTGGTGCTCCAGCAACTGCTTCTGTTCCATGGAGTACTGCATGATTGGTAGTAGTGCTTCCGATGGCCAGCGTTCGACATCGGCCCGCACGCGCAGATGCAGTGTTCGGGCTTCGCCCACCATCACGTTGAAGAAGCGCCTGACCAGCAGCGACTGCTCCGTCAACAGATTTTTGGGGCTGATGCGGAAGCGTTTTGCCTTCTTGCGCAGTTCGCGGATGGCAATAACGTGACGACCTGCCCGTAATGGAATTGGCTCCAGGTGACGGGCCCGGGTGTCTTCGTTGTAGCGGCGGTAGATGGCGCCCACCATTTTTTCGGCCAGCCGCCCTTCGCTGAGAAGGTTGCTCAGATCATTTTCCAGCAGCTCGAAGAAATGATCCATGCTGTGGTTCATGCCGGCAGTGGTCCAGCTCTTCGACATCTTCTGGCGGACTTTCTCGGCATGGGACTCAAACCGATCCTCGCTAACCAGCCCCTTGAGCATCTCGCCCTGGGAATCCATCAGCCGGCGGCTGGACCGGAGCGTAATCAGCTTCTTGTAGTAGAAGTCATAGTCCCGCTGGGCGCGGTCGGCCAGGCGCCGCAGTGCGTCAGTGTCCATGGTGACGCCAGAACAGGCCTGCAGCTCTTCTTCCAGTGCGTCCAGCCGGTTTTGCATGGCGGCCTGACTGTTCTGCAGCATGCCCAACAGGTCGTTGATCAGGCTCTGTGTAATCAGCTGTTCCTTGTGCATCAGGATGCGCTGGATGATCAACTGTTCCAGTTGGGCGAGGTTCGAACGTTCAAGCAGTTCTTCGTTGCCTTTGACCCGGGCCAGCAGGCCTTGCTTGGCGGACAGCGGTATCACGTCGTTCTGGCGCATGCCGAGGTGGTCGGCGGTGTAGCTACGCACCCGGTCAATGGCTTCCTGGGTATGCTTCTCGCCCTGGAGATCATCCCAGAGCACGTCGATCTTGTTGAGCACTGCGAATCGGCCAGCGCGGTGGTCGGCGTGCTCGGTGTCGATGTGATCCTTCCAGATCGTCATGTCGCTGGCAGTGACGCCGGTATCCGCGCTCAACAGGAAGATAATGGCGTGGGCGCGAGGCAACATACTGATGGTCAGTTCTGGCTCTGAGCCGAGAGCGTTGAGCCCCGGGGTGTCCAGTATGCGCAGGCCGCGTTCGAACAACGGATGGCGAATGCTGATCTGGGCGTTGCGCCAGGCCGGCACCACGACATTACCCGGCTTGTTGCGGTCATGCTCCAGCATGTCCTCGTCGAAGCCCAGTTTGCGGGCTTCCTGCGGAGTGACGCTCTTTACGCGAGCCACTTCCGCCAGAACTTCCCGCATGATTTCCGGGTCGCGCTCGTCCAGGTCGTGTTTGACCCAGCGTTCGGGCTGCTTGCGCAGTTGCTGCAGGGAGAGCTCGCCGGTCCTGGTTTCGATCGGGAGCAGCAACAGGTAGTTGCTGTTTGACGTGCGGTCAAAGAACAGCTCGGTCGGGCACATGGTGGTGCGGCCCGCCTGGGATGGCAGCATGCGCTGGCCGTATTCTGAAAAGAAGAGGGCGTTGATCAGTTCCGTCTTGCCGCGGGAATACTCACCCACGAAAGCAATGGTGAGTTCGTCTTCGATCAGCAGCTCAAGGCCGTGACGAATGCGGTTGCTGACATCGTCTGAAAACAGGTTGTTGTCCTGCAGCCACAGACGGTAGCGACCGATCTGCCTGATCAGTTCTTTTTTCCAGCCGTGGTAGGCCTCTACCTGCTGCGACAGGGTTCCTTGCTTGTTCATCGGACCATCCTTCTGCGCGACTTCCGGGCGACTGCGTTGGATCTTGGTTGGTTAAAGTTGTGCCAAAAATATAGCTAATGTTACCGCATTGGCGCGGCAAATCTGCGGCGGCGATCACGGGTCTGTATAGCAGGGCGACGTGTAGAAGGAAAAAAGTGCAGCTGATTCAGATAGATGAACCAGCTGCAGGTGAGAGTAGTTTATTGTCCTGATATGTAACGGAATGTGTTTTTGAGAGGTGGTCTACATTCCGACGATGGAGCCCATGCCGGCGGCTACCTTCATGTGGTCGATCACCACCGAAACCACATTGAGGATCAGGAACACGATAATCGGGGACAGATCCAGGCCGCCCATGGATGGCATCACATTGCGTACGGGGCGCATCACGGGTTCGGTGATCTGCGCAACCAGTTGGATAGCAGGGTGGCCGCTTTGTGGCGCAATCCAGCTGACGACCACGACTGCAATGACGGACCAGAAGTAGATCTTAACGATCAGATCAAGAACGTTAAGGATAGCCCAGCTGAGCAGGGTGAGCGGGTTGATCGCCGGTATGCTGCTGTTCAGGGCCACAAGAATGAGGAAAAAGGTGATCGCCTGGATGATGACCGCCAGCACCAGGGCTGCGCCGTCGATACCGCCCCAACCGGGAATAAAGCGGCGAAGCGGACGCAGCAGCGGGTTGGTGGCTTTCACAACAAACTGCGAGATCGGATTGTAGAAATCCGCCCTGGCCAGTTGCAGCAAAAAGCGCAGCAGCACGATCGTCAGGTAGAACGTCGAGGCAATGAGCAGAATGGTGATCAGAATGTCAGCCAGCATGAAGCCGTGTCTCCCGTTATTGGTTACTGTTTATTGGCGAGTTCTTTGGCCATTTCCCCGGAGCGCTTGTAAGCGGCTGAGTAGGCCTTCTTGACCAGATCTCTCATGCCACCTTCTTCAAAGGTCTGGATGGCCTGTTCTGTGGTGCCACCGGGAGACATGACATTGCGTTTGAGCTGGCCGGGGTCGTGTTCACTGCGTCCTGCCATTTCGGCGGCGCCGGCCATGGTCTGGATTGCCAGTGCGCGTGCGGTCTCGCCGGCAATGCCGGCATCGGTGGCCGCCTCTTCCAGTGCTTCCAGCATCAGGAAGAAATAGGCGGGGCCGCTGCCAGAAAGTGCAGTCACTGCATGCAGGAGGGATTCGTCCTCCACCCAGAGCGCCGAGCCAATGCTGTTAAAGACCGACTCCACCATGGTCTTCTGCTTTTCCTTGACCTGATCATTGGCATAGAGCCCGGCAGCCCCTTTACCAACCAGCGATGGCGTGTTGGGCATCACGCGCACCAGCGGCAGTCCGCCACCGAGCCACTCGTCCAGGGTGGAAGCTTCCAGCCCGGCCGCGATCGACACCATTAGCGGGCGGGTGTTCTGCACCACCGGGGCGATGTCTGAGCAAACACTTGCCATAACCTGTGGCTTCACCGCCAGAACCACCATGTCCGCCTGCTCGGCGCAGTAACGATTGTCGGTGGTGACGCTGACACCAAATTGTTTGCGGATGGATTGAAGATGGTTGTCATCGGGGGCGCTGACCCAGATGTTGGCGGCCTTGAAGCCGCTGTCCAGCATGCCACCGATGATGGCGCTGGCCATGTTGCCGGCACCGATAAACGAAATCGTTGGTGATGTGCTCAAGGTTCACTCCACGTTTGGATCAGTAGTGGTCAATTGTCAGTCTGCCGCTGATGATAACAGGATCTGGGCCTGTCAGCTTCCGGTTACCGAGGCCCGAACAGGGCGGTACCGACTCTTACCCAGGTTGCGCCCTCCTCAATGGCCATCTCAAGGTCGCCGGACATGCCCATGGAGAGGGTGTCCAGCGGACCGCAGCCGGGAGCCTCCTGGCGCATGTGCTTCAGCGCATTGGCCAACTTGCGAAAACTTGAGCGTAACTCCGCCTCGGGCTGATCCGGGTCCGGAATCGCCATCAGCCCCCTGAGCGAGAGATTTGGCATCTCTTCGATGGCGTCTGCCATGTTGGTGAGATCCTTCAGGGTACAACCGGACTTGCTCTCCTCATTGTTGATGTTCACCTGAAGGCAGATATTCAACGGCGGGAGAGTGGAAGGGCGCTGATCGTTCAGGCGCTGAGCAATCTTGAGTCGGTCAACGCTGTGTGCCCAGGCAAATGCCCCGGCAATCTGGCGGGTCTTGTTGGATTGAATGGGGCCTATAAAGTGCCATTCGATGGCGTCCAGTTCCTTCAGCTCCTCCATTTTGTCCAGAGCTTCCTGAACGTAGTTTTCACCAAATGCCCGTTGGCCGGCGCTGTAAGCCGTGCGAAGCTCGTCGGCCGGGCGCGTCTTACTGACCGCCAGCAGATGCACGGAACCCGCGCTGCGGCCGGCCTTCAATGTTGCTTTTTGTATGCGTCGGGTTACGCTCCCGATGTTGTCTGCTATGCTGCTCATAGTGCGAATCCGCCGATTCCGGTCAGTCTCTGATACGCTGACACGTTACCCGCAGGTTACTGAAATGCCAAGTGAAGCCGTTCAGTGCCAATGACCGGAGCCGGCGCATACCGGGATAAAAGAAAAAAGCCTTCCGAGGACCCCTATGGATATTACTGAACTGCTTGCCTTTTCGGCCAAACAGGGCGCATCAGACTTGCACCTGTCTGCCGGCCTTCCCCCGATGATCCGTGTTGATGGCGATGTCCGCCGCATCAACCTTCCGCCAATGGAGCATAAAGAAGTCCATGGGCTGATCTACGACATCATGAACGACAAGCAGCGCAAGGACTACGAAGAGTTCCTGGAGACCGACTTCTCCTTCGAGGTGCCTGGTGTCGCCCGCTTCCGTGTTAACGCGTTTAACCAGAACCGTGGCTCCGGTGCTGTCTTCCGGACCATCCCGTCAAAGGTACTGACGATGGAAGACCTCGGTATGGGGCAGGTGTTCAAGGACATCGCCTCTGTGCCACGAGGTCTGGTGCTGGTTACGGGCCCAACAGGCTCCGGTAAGTCCACCACCCTGGCGGCGATGATCGACTACATCAACGACAGCCGCTATGAGCACATCCTCACCATCGAGGACCCCATCGAATTCGTACACGAATCCAAGAAGTGCCTGCTGAACCAGCGGGAAGTGCATCGTGACACCCTGGGCTTCAACGAAGCCCTGCGCTCCGCACTGCGGGAAGACCCGGACATTATCCTGGTCGGCGAGCTGCGGGACCTGGAAACCATCCGCCTGGCCCTGACGGCGGCGGAAACCGGTCACCTGGTGTTCGGCACCCTGCACACCACCTCGGCGGCCAAAACCATCGACCGCGTGGTGGACGTGTTCCCGGCGGAAGAGAAGTCCATGGTTCGGTCCATGTTGTCGGAATCATTGCAGGCGGTTATCTCCCAGACCCTGATGAAGAAAATGGGCGGCGGCCGGATTGCGGCACACGAAATCATGATTGGCACCTCGGCGATCCGAAACCTGATTCGTGAAGACAAGATCGCGCAGATGTACTCGGCGATCCAGACCGGCGGTTCCCTGGGCATGACAACTCTGGATCAGTGCTTGGAAAAACTCTTGAAGAAAGGCCTGATTTCCCGCGAAGCCGCGAGAATGAAAGCAAAAATGCCGGATAATTTCTAAACTTTGTAGAAGGTTCGGCAAAAGTTCGGAGGGTGTCGGGCAGTGCCTGTTCCAGGGACGTCAAAAACATGGATGTTTTTGTCGAGCGCACATGGACGTGTTCACGGCGTGCCCTGGAACAGGCGCTGGCCGACACCCAAATCACCGAAAGCCAGAAACACAGGTAAAAAGATCATGGAATTCGAAAAACTGCTCCGTTTGATGGTGGACAAAGGCGGCTCCGACCTTTTCATTACTGCCGGTGTGCCACCCTCCATGAAGGTCAACGGCAAGGTCCTGCCTGTCACCAAGAATGCATTGACGCCGGAGCAGACGAGGGAGTTCGTCTATGGCGCCATGAACGACAAGCAGCGGGTCGAATTCGAAGAAAGCCACGAGTGTAACTTCGCCATCAGTGCCCGAGGCATCGGTCGCTTCCGTGTCAGCGCCTTCTTCCAGCGCAACCTCTGCGGCATGGTCCTGCGGCGGATCGAGGTGAAAATCCCGCAGATTGATGACCTGGCACTGCCGGAAATCATCAAGGATCTGGCCATGACCAAGCGTGGCCTGATCATGTTCGTGGGTGCCACCGGTACCGGTAAGTCCACCTCGCTGGCGGCTATGCTCGGGCATCGTAACCGCAACAGCCGGGGCCACATTATCTCCATCGAAGACCCCATCGAATTCGTGCACCAGCACCAGGGCTGTATCGTGACCCAGCGAGAGGTGGGCATCGATACCGATAGCTTTGAAGTGGCTCTGAAGAACACCCTGCGCCAGGCACCGGACGTGATCCTCATCGGTGAGGTGCGTACCCGCCAGACCATGGAATACTCTGTGCAGTTTGCTGAAACCGGCCACCTGTGCCTCGCTACCCTGCACGCCAACAACGCCAACCAGGCGCTGGACCGGATTATCCAGTTCTTCCCGCCGGAACAGCACAACCAGATCTGGATGGACCTGTCCCTGAACCTCAAGGCCATCGTCGCTCAACAGTTGATCCCGACGCCGGACGGGCAGGGCCGCAAAGCCGTCATTGAAGTGTTGATCAACACACCGTTGGTCGCGGACCTGATTCGAAAAGGCGAAGTGCACCGACTTAAGGAACTGATGTCCAAGTCCAACGAGAGCGGCATGCGCACCTTTGATCAGGCGCTTTATGAACTCTATGCCGAAGGCTCCATCACTTATGAGGATGCCCTCGCGCACGCGGATTCAGCCAACGACCTGCGCCTGATGATCAAGCTGGGTGCCGATTCCCAGGGCGCTGACAAGCTGGCTTCCAGTGTCGACAAGTTGTCGATCCAGGACGATTGATCGAGGATTAGACTAAAGTAGTAAACAATTAGGGTTCTGAATCAGTAGGGATGGCATTTGAGGCCATTGGCCCGTGATGCGTATACTCCGCTCCGACGATCATCCAGGGGGATTTATGCGCAAAAACAAAGTATTGCCCGGCTCTGTTATCCGAATCGCGACGGTATCGGCGTTGGTGGCACCCGCCGCAGCGCTGGCCGGTGGTTTTTCACTCAATGAGCAAAGTGCCAGTGCCATGGGCGTTGCTAACGCCGGCACCGCAGCCAATCCGGAAAATGCCACTACGGTTTTCTTCAATCCGGCCGGCATGAGCCAGCTTTCCGGCACCAATATGTCGTTTGGTGCCGCCGTTCTGGATATTGATGCCGAGCTCAAGGAAGGCACTGGCAGTGCCGTTCGCGATGACGGCCGTCCCGTCGCCGGTGGAAACGGTGGTGATATCGCCGACCCGGCCGTCCTTCCCAATTTTTACATGACCCACGAAATCAACGACTGGCTGGACGTGGGCTTCGGTCTGCACGCCCCCTATGGCCTTGCGGCGGATTACGAGGATGACTTCAAGGGGCGCTTTTTCGCGGACAAGACCGAGCTGACCGCCATTGCATTCAGCCCGTCCATTGCCGTTAACGACGGTAATGGATTCTCCATGGGTGCTGGCGTCAATGTGATCTACGCCGAAGGCCGGCTGACCAAGTTCCAGGACTACAGTGGTACGGAAGCCCGCTTCGGGTTGCCCCCGGGGACCCTGGAAGACGGTTACGCGGATATCGAAGGCAGTGACGTGGCGCTCACCTTCGCCTTTGGCTTGCTTTGGGAAATGTCGGAGCGAACACAGTTTGGTATATCCGCCCAGACCGGAACAGAACTGGAGCTGGATGGCGACGCGGAAGTTCGTAACTATCCGCAGGGTAGCCTTAGCGGTGGTGGCCTGACGTTCAGCCAGTCCACGGTCACTGAACGGGTGACTGTCCCGCTGGATATTCCCGAGAGCATTACCTTCGGTGCCCGTCACCAATTGACCGATACCGTAACACTGCTGGCAGGTGCGACCTGGGCCAAGTGGAGCCGGTTTGAGGCATTGGATGTGGTCAGCCGTGAGGACAATGGCCCAATTTCTTCTCAGGCAGGGCCCGGTCTTGGTGATGAGCGCCTGGTGACGCACGTTTCGGAAAACTGGAAAGACACCTGGCAGGCCAATGTCGGCGCCATCTGGCAGGCGACCCCGGAGTGGGCATTCAAGGCTGGCTATGCCTGGGATGAGTCGCCGGTGAACGACGATTTCCGTACGGCTCGAATCCCGTCAGGGGATCGCGATTGGGTCACGCTGGGCGCACAGTACGCCGACGCCCGTTCAGGCTGGACGGTAGACGTGGCCGCCGGGGTGTTGCTGTTCGACGACGAAGAGGTGAACGAACAGAACTATGACGTCAACGACGAGCCCATGCCCGGGGCGGCTCGCTACCGTGGTACCTACGAGCTTGATGCCTGGAGTGCGGGGGTACAGGTCAGCAAGCAGTTTTAAGTGATACCTTGAGGGGCGTACGACGCCCCTCAACCAATAACCTGCCCACGATAGATAACCTTCTTCTTTCTCGTCCTTTCTGCTTCCGTTTCGGAAGCACTACTGTCGCCCCTAGACGTTTCCTCGGCAATTTCCTGTCCGCGATACATTCGCTTCGCATTGTCGGTCTCGTCGTGCAGGTCCAGGTGAGGGATCTGGGGTCTGAGTATTTCCCAGGTGTGGATGAGGTGGGCTGAGCGGGTTTTGCTGGCATAGTCCGCTAGATGCCGTTCCAGGTGCTCTTCCGTGAGGTGCAGCTTTACCCCGAACTCAGACTGAATTAAGCGGCGACACTGGTGAACCAGTTTCAGTAAGCCAGGGTTCATAAGCCAACTGCGCTCGGAAGCCAGAAAAGTCATGGTGAGTGCCTCGGGTAGAAAAGTGTCACAACATGGCCCCGGTATTCACTCATGCGAATGCGGGGCCGACCCTCACAAGGCTTGCGAATTTCGTGCCGTTTTCGGCTGTCGAGCCCAGCGCCGTCGTTGCTGGGAGCATACTGGTGAGACTGCAAAAAGAATGGTGTGTTTTGGGGCGAAACCACCTTGTTCGCCCCAAAACGGAACCTGGGCGAGAGGGTTCAGTGGGCTTCGTCCCAGTTATTACCGACTCCGGCCTCCACCAGTAAGGGTACATCCAGCGATGCCGCAGCAGACATCCGCTTCTCAAGGCCTTCGCGAATCTTGTCCACGGCGGATTCACGCACTTCCAGAATCAGTTCGTCGTGAACCTGCAGGATCATTCGGGCATCGTCCTGGTGATGTTCCTGTAGCCAGTCCTCAACGCTGACCATGGCCCGCTTGATAATGTCCGCGGCAGTCCCCTGCATGGGGGCATTGATGGCCGTACGCTCGGCGGCTTGTTGCAGCTGCTTGTTGCGGGCGTTGATTTCCGGCAGGTACAGGCGACGGCCGTAGAGCGTTTCCACGTATCCGTCGTCGTGGGCCTGTTTGCGAATACTGTCCATGTATTTCAGCACGCCGGGATAGCGCTCGAAATAGCGGTCAATATACTCCTGTGCTTGGTTGCGGCCCACATCCAACTGGCGGCCAAGGCCAAAGGCGGACATGCCATAAATGAGTCCGAAGTTGATGGCCTTGGCGCTGCGGCGCTGGTCGCCGGAGACGTCGTCGACGGCCACGCCAAAGACTTCGGCAGCCGTCGCCCGGTGAATGTCCTCGCCCTTTTCGAACGCCTTGAGCAGTCCCTTGTCGCCCGACAGGTGCGCCATGATGCGCAGTTCAATCTGGGAGTAGTCCGCCGCCATCAGCTTGTAGCCCTCCGGGGCCACGAAAGCCTGGCGAATGCGCCGGCCCTGTTCGCTGCGGATGGGAATGTTCTGCAGGTTCGGCTCCGAGGACGACAGCCGGCCGGTGGCCGTTACCGCCTGGTGATAGGAGGTGTGAATCCGGCCAGTGCGATGGTGAATCAATTCCGGCAAGGTGTCGGTGTAGGTGGATTTCAGCTTGCTCAGGCTGCGGTGCTCAAGGATCAATCGGGGCAGGGTATGCTCGTGGGCCAGTTCCTGCAGCACCGGTTCCGCCGTGGAGGGCGCGCCTTTCGGGGTTTTCTTTACCACCGGCAGCCCCATTTTGTCGTAGAAAATAGCCTGTAGTTGCTTGGGAGAGCCCAGATTGAAGCTTTCGCCGGCTTCCTCGTGGGCTTCCTTCTCAAGCTCCGCCATACGCTCTGCCAGTTCCTGGCTGTGCTTGCGCAGCGTGCTGGCGCTGATCATTGCACCTCGTTGCTCCATACGGGACAGTACGGGCACCAGTGGCAGGTCGATGTTTTCATAGACGTCCCGCAGCCGGCCGGTTTTCTCCAGTTGCGGTCGCAGCGCCTGGTGCAGTCGAAGGGTGATATCGGCGTCTTCTGCCGCGTAGGGGCCAGCCTGCTCCAGATCAATCTGGTTGAAGGTCAGTTGCTTGGCGCCTTTGCCGGCGATGGATTCGAAAGTGATGGTCTGCTCGCCCAAGTATTGCCTGGCCAGCGAGTCCATGTCGTGACGAGACCCTACGGAATTGAGTACGTAGGACTCCAGCATGGTGTCTTCCGCAATGCCTTCCAGGTGGATGCCGTGGTTGGCCAGCACGTTCTTGTCGTATTTGAGGTTCTGGCCGAGCTTGGCTTTCTTCGGGTCTTCCAGCAGTGGTTTCAACTGGTTCAGCACTGTTTCCCGGTCCAGTTGTTCCGGGGCGCCCATATAATCGTGGCCAAATGGCACGTAGGCAGCCTCGCCGGGCTCAATGGCAAAGGACACACCAACGACATCGGCGTCCATATAACGCAGGCTGGTGGTCTCGGTATCAAAGGCGAACAGCGGTGCCTTGTTGAGGCGATCAATCCAGGTATCCAGCTCTGCCTGATCGGTCACTATTGTGTATGTTTTCTCTTTGCTGGCCGGATTGGTGCTGTTGTCGACGGCATCGTCCGCGCTTTTTTCATCGGCTGAGTCGCTGTTTTCGAGCTCGGCAATCCAGGATCGAAGCTCATATTCCCGGAACAGTTCCAGCAACTGACCGTCGTCCTGGGTCCTCAGCTTGAGGTCTTCCAGCCCGAACTCAAGATCCACGTCGGTTTTGATGGTGGCCAGTTGGCGACTGAGCGGCAGGGTTTCGGTGGCTTCCCGAAGGTATTCGCCAATTTTGCCTTTGACCTCGTCCGCATGCTCAATGATGTCATCCAGGTTGTCCCACGCCTGTAGCCATTTAACGGCGGTTTTCGGGCCGCACTTGTTGACTCCGGGAATGTTGTCCACCTTGTCGCCCACCAGCGCCAGGTAGTCCACGATCTGCTCCGGGCCAATGCCGAATTTCTCGACCACGCCATCGCGGTCCATGCGGGTATCCGTCATGGTGTTAATCAGGGTGACGTGATCGCTCACCAGCTGCGCCATGTCCTTGTCGCCGGTCGATACCACCACATCAATGCCCTTGCTGGTGGCTTCATGGGCCAGGGTGCCGATGACATCGTCGGCTTCCACGCCACTGACGATCAACAAGGGCAGGCCCATGGCCCGAACCATGTCGTGGATTGGCTGGATCTGCATGGCCAGGTCATCCGGCATAGGCGGGCGGGTGGCCTTGTAGTCTTCGTACAGGTCGTTGCGAAAGGTCTTACCCTTGGCGTCGAACACCACCACCATTTTTGAGCCTGGAAAATCCTGTTCCAGCTTCCGGATCATGCTGATAACGCCCTTTATGGCGCCCGTGGGGTGGCTCTTGCTGGTCATCAGTGGCGGCAGGGCATGATAGGCGCGGAAGAGGTAGGAAGAGCCATCTACAAGAACTACCGGCGGAGTCTGCTGCTGTGTCATATCAAAACGGATCCGGATTCTGATTGAAGCGTTGATAGGCTTGTGCAACTCTGACATAAACGGGGTGCATTTCCCGTGTGTCAGCGTGATTATGCACGTCTCTAAACAGAACCGAAGAGTACCATGAAAATGAAACGTATCGCTTGCTCGGGTCTTGTGTTGGGTGTGCTCTGCGGGCCTTCAATGGCCCAGGAGGATGTCGATGTTGTACAGACACCCAGGGAGCCCCTGGTGGTGTCTGATTATCAGCCATCCGCTGACGGGGCGCAGATCGTGATTCGCCCGGGTGAGAACGAGGTGTTCTACGAATACCGGGTGAATGGTCAATTGGTGGAGATCAAAGTAGTGCCGGAAGTCGGTCCCGAATACTACCTGGTTCCAGCAGATGGTGGTGGCTGGATTCGTGAGAGCGAGACCGACATGCTGGTGCCCAGTTGGGTCATCTTCAGGTGGTAAATTTCTCGGATGCTACTCAGATCAGGTCGACGGTAACTGCGTCGGAGCGCTTGCTTTCCAGCCCGCTGTCGTCGAGGGCGGTAATGCTGAATTCATAGGCACCCGGCGGAAAATCCTCAAGCTGGTAGCGAGTGTCTTCGTCACCGGAAAGTGATATGACCTCGAAACTGTCTCTGTGCCGCAGGCGATAATAAATGCGATAGCCGCTGATGTCGCTGGCATAGAGGCGTGAGCCGTCTTCCCGGGTGAGCGGAGCGTCCCAGCGTAGTGTGGGAGGGGTGATCGACTCCTCGTCGGCCGGAACTCCAGTGTTGGATGTCTCTTCCTGTACCGGTTCAGGCTGCCCGAGGGTGTTCCGAATGGACGAAACGGCATCTCCCAGCCTTTGTTCAGATGCTTCGTTGGCTTGGCTTGAAGCGGCCCTTGATGCCCCGGAGTCTTCCTGGCATCCGGCCATGATGGCCAGTGCCATTCCGGCAACGACCATTTTCCAAAGCTGCCGATGGCCCGCAGCGTTCTGGCTGAGTCTTATACCTGGCATGGTGTTTCTCGCAATCCGTTTGTCAGCGCGTTATTGGTGCTGTTGTTACTGTAATGGGATACGTCAGAAGCGAGGCCTGAATAAAACGGGGAGACGGGCTTTCTCATTTCAAGGCGCAGAGCATGCCGAATCTTTAAAAAATCATCAAGTGAACTATCCGTAAATTCCGAGACGATCCTGTTCCCCCGTTGACAGATGGCGAATAGGGGGTGGTTTTAGTATGAACATTCTAATTTTTGACCGTAACCTTCGACATGTGATCAGAAGTCGGCATCGGTTTGCCGGCGATAACGATGCAGATTTTCAAACCACGCATCCACAATCTTAGGAGATTCATCATGGGTAAACTCAAGACCTATCAGGAACAGCTTCAGGACATCGTAGAGAAGGGCATCAACGCAGCTGAAGAACAGCAGAAGAAGCTGGCTTCCAAGCCGTTCGAGTACGCTGAAAAGCTGGAAACCGAAGCCCGCGAGTACAGCGTAAAGACCCTGCGCACTCGTTACTATGGCTACAGTGAAAACCTGTTCGAGCAACTGCGCAGCCTGAACACCCGTTTCGGCAGCTTTGCGGCTGACCTGGTTGCCAAGCTGGAAAAAGAAGCGGCTGAAGGTGCAGATACCGTTGCCGACGCAGCGGACGAAGTGACCAGCGTCGCCCAGTCAACCAAGGCTACTGCGCAGGCCAAGAAGCCGGCTGCACGCAAAACCACAGCTCGCAAAAGCACCAGCACTGCCAAGAAGAGCCCCGCTACTGCCTGAGCGGCAACCGGAGTTCTTTGAAGCATAAAAAAGGTCACCGTGAGGTGACCTTTTTTGTGCCTGATTGTTCGAGTCGTGTGGTTTATTATTCTTCCAGGTCGTCCGGGTCCAGCGGAAGCGTTCTTTCCTCGCCTGTAATCTCTTCCAGCCGTTCGATATCGGCTTCGAAACGTTCCCGCAGGGCTTTTATATTGGCGTTCTGCGAGTTGATTTCCCGTTCGATGTCACGAATCTGGGCTTCCAGTCGCCGTATTTTTTCCAGTGTCGCTTCGGGGATGTCGCGACCGGATCGCTCCAGGTCTGCAGCCCGGCTCTGTTCGCTGTCCAGTTGGCTGACGATCACCGAAATGTTGCCTCGCTTGAGCTGATTCAGCCCCTGCAGCTCACGTATCTTGCGGTGCATGGCGCGCACGGCTTCGTCTGGGTGGCTGTAGCGCTCCAGAAGCTTGCGATCGAGCTCCCGCTGTCGTTCCGCTTCGGCCTGGCGTTTTTCCTCGGCTTCCCTGGCGGCAATTTCCTCTTCGGTGGGTTCCGGATCGATCGTTTCAATTACCCGACCGTTCTTGCTGAGAATGTCGTAGCCCCGTCTGGATGCTTCCTGGGGGATGGTACTGCTGATGACAATCTGACCGTTTTCATCGGTATAACGATACATCCTTGCCTCTACGATAGAGGCAGACATCAGCGCAGCCGCAGCAGATACAGCGATTGAAAACCTGGTCAGACGATTCATGGTGAGAGACTGGCGCTCCGCTTGAAACAATGTATGTCAGGAAGCATACCAAAAGCTGAACGATAAACCATGCCCGGATTCAGACTCCGTACTCGTCCCGATATGCGGCGACTTTGTCAGCATGTTCTGAAAAGCCGGGCCTGCTTTGCAGGTAGGCAAGCACCTGCTCAAGCTTGATAATACTGACCACAGGAATGCCGAACTCCTCTTTGACTTCCTGGATGGCGGAGAGTTCGCCAGCGCCTCGCTCCTGGCGATCCAGGGCAATGAGTACGCCTGCAGGCTCCGCCCCTGAGGTGCGGATCAGCTCCATGGATTCCCGGATAGCCGTGCCAGCGGTAATAACGTCATCAACAATCAGAACCTTGCCTTCCAGGGGGGCGCCCACGATATTGCCACCCTCGCCGTGATCCTTCTTTTCTTTTCGGTTGAAGGCGAATGGTTTGTTGTTACCCTCGGCGGCCAGGGCCATGGCGGTGACCGTCGCCAACGGTATGCCCTTATAGGCAGGCCCGAAAATAATGTCATAATCCAGCCCACTACGCTGGAGTGCTGCGGCATAGGCCTTGCTTAACTCAAGCAGATCCTCCCCGGTATTGAACAACCCCGCATTGAAGAAATAGGGGCTGGTGCGGCCGGATTTAAGCGTAAATTCTCCGAAACGGAGTACGTTACGGCGGATGGCGAACTCAATGAACTGTTGCTGATAGTCGTGCATGACAGGGCTTCTGGCGGGTTTGGATCTTTAATTAACGCGTAAAACCGGTATCATACACACAAACCGAATCAGGGAACACGTATGCGGGTAGTTACAATCAGCGTCAACGGTCTGGCCCAGGCTGTTGAAAAAGGTTTCTTTGAATGGCTAGCCAGGCAGGACGCTGACGTGGTTTGCGTTCAGGACCACCGCATGCGGGCTTACGAGGTCGAGGATTTCAACCTGATCCCGGACGGCTATGAGGCCTACTTTATTGATGGCGAGCGTAACGAGGATGGGGGCGTTGGTATCTATACCCGCCATTTCCCGAAGGCCATTATGTACGGTTTCGCCAATGAGCAGGCAGATCGCGAAGGCCGTTTCATTCAGGCGGATTTTGACAAGGTATCTGTCGCCTGCGTTCTCTCTCCCTGCGCACTTGGCCGCGAAGAAGAATTGATTGGCGAGGACGACCTGACGGTTCTGGATCACAAGGACGACTTCATGGAAGCCTTTGGCCTCCATATGCAGAAAACCCTGCGCAAGCGCCGTCAGTTTATTTTCTGCGCCAACCTGCAAACCGCCCATCACGTAACTGACGCCAGCCCGCTGTACCACAAACTGGATTTTTCCGGCTTCCTGCCCCATGAGCGGGCATGGCTGGACCGTTTGTTTGATGAAATGGGCTGTGTTGATGCATTCCGCGATATCAACAAGCAGAGCAACCAGTATACCTGGTGGCCAGAGCAGGCTGAAGGGTCCCGCAAGAGCGCAGGTATCCGGGTGGACTATCAGCTACTGACGCCGGGTATCCGCAAGACCATTCAGGATGGCTGGATTGACGACAGTACCCGTTTCTCCGATCACGCGCCGGTGATCATGGATTACGACATCGGAATCGGTTTCTGATCCGAGCTAGTCCAGAGTAGAGGGATATCGGAAAGTAAGCGTGTCCGGAAAAGAGATCCTCTCCGGACACGCGAAAAGGCTGAACCTTAGTCGGCCAGAGCCGCCTTCTGCGCCTCAAACAACTGGCCAATACCCAGTTTCGCCAGCTTCAACATGCCGTCCAGTTCTTCCTGTTCAAACGGCGCACCCTCGGCAGTTCCCTGAATTTCAATGAAACCACCTTGATCCGTCATGATCACATTCATGTCGGTTTCGGCTTCGGAATCCTCCGGGTAATCCAGGTCCAATACCGGTGTGCCTTTGTAAACGCCCACAGAAAACGCTGCAATCATCTGCTTCAGCGGCGATTTTTTCAGCCGGCCTTCTTTCACCAGATGGTTCAGCGCATCCACAAGCGCCACGCAGCCACCGGTAATTGCAGCGGTGCGGGTGCCACCGTCGGCCTGGATGACGTCACAGTCGATGGTGATGGAATGCTCGCCAAGAGCGCTCAGATCAACCGCTGCACGCAATGAACGGCCGATCAGTCGCTGGATTTCCACGGTGCGGCCGCCCTGCTTGCCGCGAGCAGCTTCCCGCCCCATACGGCTGCCGGTAGAGCGGGGTAGCATGCCATACTCGGCGGTTATCCAGCCTTTGCCTTCGCCCCGCAGGAAAGGGGGAACTTTGTTTTCGACAGAGGCGGTGCAGATCACCTTGGTGTCGCCAAATTCCACCAGCACGGAGCCCTCAGCGTGGCGGGTGTAGTGACGGGTGATGCGAATGTCTCGGGATTGTTCCGGCGTTCTTCCGCTCGGTCTCATAATTGTTCCTGGTATCAGTGGTGAGTGTCCGGGGTGAATCCCCGGTCGATTGCAAAGTCGAAAGATTGCGGAGTATAACACGCAGTCTGTGGCGTCTGTTCGATGTTGGAGCGGCCAGCCTGCTAAACTTGAAATCTGCTTCTTCGCAAACGTGGAGTCACCATGATCAGAAGTATGACGGCCTTCGCCCGCCAGGATACCCAGGAAGACTGGGGAACGCTCACCTGTGAAATTCGCACGGTTAACCACCGGTACCTGGAGCCGTCCTTTCGCTTGCCCGAAGCGCTCCGGGAGCTGGAGAACAGTTTCCGTGAGCAACTGCGCAAGCAATTGCGGCGCGGCAAGGTAGACGTGGCCATTCGTCTTCAGGCCAATGAATCGGCAACCCAGGGCTTCGAGATCGACGAGGATGTGGCAAATGCTGTCAATGAGGCGGCCAACCACATCAACAGGATGCTGGACAACCCGGCCCACATTAGCGCACTGGATATACTCCGTTGGCCGGGAGTGCTGGCCTCCACTGAACAGGATTTTGGCCCCGCCAGGAAAGCGGCTGGCGAACTATTCGAGCGTACTGTGAGTGAATTGGTGACGGTCAGGGAGCGGGAAGGTGAACGCCTGCGGCCGCTGTTTGAAGACAGGCTCACCACCATGGGTGAGCGGGTGACTGAGGTTCGGGAGCGAATGCCGGAACTGATTCGTGCCCAGGAAGAGCATCTGAAAAACCGCTTTGAGCAGGCGAAGGTGGAGCTTGACCCGGATCGCGTGGCCCAGGAAATGGTGATGCTGGCCCAGAAAAGCGATGTCGCCGAAGAGCTGGATCGCTTGGAAGCCCATATCACCGAGGTCTCGGACACTCTGCAGTCCGACGATGCCATCGGTCGCCGTTTGGATTTCCTGATGCAGGAGCTCAACCGCGAGGCCAATACGCTCAGCAGCAAAAGCATCGATGCCCGGGTGACAAGGGCAGCGGTTGACCTGAAAGTGTTGATAGAGCAAATGCGGGAGCAGGTCCAGAACCTGGAGTAACCTCACTTGGATGCGGGGGCGGCGCAAACGCCGTATAATCCCGCCCTCGTTATTGTGGTGGCGCCGGGGTTGTTCCGCGCCAACTGAAAGCCCGTCAATGCCCGGAGTTGTTAGTCCCATGAGCCAGGAGTCAGAACAAGGCACGCTGTATGTGATTTCCGCCCCCTCGGGTGCAGGTAAGACCAGCCTGGTGGCTCAAATGCTGAAGCAGGACGAAAAGCTTGGTGTCTCCGTGTCCCATACAACCAGGCCTATACGAACGGGTGAGCAGGATGGCGTCAACTACCATTTCGTCAGCCGAGAAGCCTTCGAGGCGATGATCAATCGCGGTGACTTTCTGGAGCATGCGGATGTTTTCGGGAACTACTACGGCACCTCACAGGTCTGGGTGAAACAAACACTGGCCACGGGTCAGGATGTGATCCTGGAAATTGACTGGCAGGGTGCGGAGCAGGTCCGCCACCTGATGCCAGACTGTGTCAGCATTTTCATCGTGCCGCCATCGCCGGAGGCGTTAAAGGATCGCCTGACCGGCCGGGGTACAGACGCACCGGAGGTGGTGGCGCGTCGCCTCAATGAGGCGGCGGATGAGTGCAGCCACGCGGTGGAATTCGATTATCTGGTGGTTAACGATGATTTCGACACTGCGCTGGACGACCTGCTGGCGATTGTTCGTTGCCATCGTCTGCGCATGCAGGCCCAGCAGGTCAGGCATTCCGGGCTGTTGGTCAGGCTGTCCGAGCGCCATTGATCGGCGCACATTGCCTGTATACAAATTGAACCGGCCGCAGTAAACTACGCGGTCTGCTGAAATCAGTCATTTTGCTATTGTCGGGGAAGTTATGGCACGAGTTACCGTTGAAGATTGCCTTGAACACGTTGATAACCGCTTCCAGCTGGTTATGCTGGCCACCAAGCGTGCCCGCCAGATCGCAACCAAAGGTTTCGAGCCGCTGGTCGCCGAAGAGAACGACAAGCCTACCGTTATCGCCCTGCGTGAAATCGCGGAAGGCAAGATCTCCCGCGATCTCCTCACTGAGGATGACGACGAATAAGGTTGAATGTGGCCGAAGACGGGAATATTTTCTGGTTACCCGTCCAAAGCATTGAAATCTGTTCTTGCGGTTTTATAGTGTATCTATAGGCATGACTGGAAGAACGTCGGAAGGACCCGAATGCTTGCATTCGGGTTTTTTTATCCCTGGCATTTATGATCCCCACGGAGGCGCGGTGTCGGCAGAGGCAACGGTTGATGTGCTGGCCAATGAACTCAGCACGTATCTTGATACCAATCGCATCAATCAGGTGCGAAGAGCCTACTATTATGCCGAACAGGCCCACGAAGGGCAGATGCGCAAAAGCGGCGATCGCTATATTACCCATCCCCTGGCGGTTGCTCGAATCCTTGCTGGCCTGAAACTGGATCACCAGAGCCTGATGGCGGCCATGCTCCACGATGTCATCGAAGATACCGGCATCCCCAAGGATGCGCTGTCGGAGCAGTTTGGCGAGGATGTGGCTGAACTCGTAGACGGCGTCAGCAAGCTCACTCAGATTGAGTTCCGTTCCCGCGCCGAGGCCCAGGCCGAAAACTTCCAGAAAATGACGCTTGCCATGGCACGGGATATCCGCGTGATCCTGGTCAAACTGGCGGATCGCCTGCACAACATGCGCACCCTGGGCCCGATGCCTTATGAGAAGCGTCAGCGCATCGCCAACGAAACCCTGGATATCTACGCCCCGATTGCCAATCGCCTGGGTATGCACTCCATTTGCACCGAACTGGAAGATCTGGGGTTCTCTTCACTGTACCCGATGCGGTCAAAGTACATTTCCAAGGCGGTCGCAAAGCTTCGGGGCAGCCACCGGGAAATCATTGACGATATCCGTGGCAAATTGCAGGAGAAACTGGAAGAGCGAAGCCTGCCCGGCCGCATCCTGGGCCGGGAAAAGCATTTGAACAGCATCTACAACAAGATGAAGTTCAAGCAGAAGTCCTTCCACGAAATCATGGATGTGTACGCTTTCCGGATCATTACCGACACCGAGGACGATTGCTATCGCATCCTCGGCGCCGTACACAGCCTCTACAAGCCGCTGCCGGGCCGTTTCAAGGACTACATTGCCATGCCCAAGGCCAATGGCTATCAGTCCCTGCACACCACTCTGTTCGGCATGCATGTGAATATTGAAATCCAGATCCGCACCGAGGAAATGGAGCACATCGCCAACAACGGTATTGCGGCCCACTGGATGTACAAGAACGAGCCCTCCAGTGTGACCAGCGTCAACCAGACACGGGTGGACCGTTGGGTGAAGGGCCTGATGGAGATGCGTGAGCGCGCGGACGACTCCCTGGAATTCATCGAACACGTGAAAGTCGACCTGTTCCCGGACGAGATCTACGTGTTCACGCCCAAGGGCAAAATCATGGAATTGCCCAGCGGAGCGACCCCCGTCGACTTTGCTTACGCCATCCATACGGACATCGGTAATGCCTGCGTGGCCTGCCGTATCAACCGCAACCTCGGATCCCTGAGCCAGCCGCTGCAAAGTGGCCAGACCGTTGAAATCATTACCGCACCCGGAGCACGGCCTAATCCCGCCTGGCTCAGTTTCGTGGTAACCGGTAAGGCTCGCAGCAGTATTCGTCATGTGCTCAAGAACCAGAAGCGTGCCGAATCCCTGGACCTGGGCAAAACCCTGTTGAAGAAATCCCTCAAAGGGTTTGGTACCAGCCTGTCCGAGATCAACGAGCATCAGATCCAGGCGGTGGTCCGCCACAACCAGGTGGACAGTTTCGAGGATCTGGTCAGCGATATTGGTCTGGGCAATCGCATGGCTTATCTCGTGGCGCGCCAGTTGGTCAGCGGCAGTATAGACGATGAGGCATCGGACGTGGCACCCGCGACAATCATGGACAAGGCCGATAACAGCCCGGTCACCATTCGTGGCACCGAAGGCTTGCTGGTTCGGTTTGCCAGCTGTTGCAAGCCGATTCCCGGTGATCCGGTGGTCGGTGCCATGGACTCGGGCAATGGCATGGTGATCCACTCGGATACCTGCTCACGGTTGCCAGAGGACGATGAAGGCAGGGCGCGCCTCACTCATCTGAAGTGGGCCAAGGACATTGCCAACGAGTTCTCCGTTGAACTTCGAGTGGAGCTTGAGCGCCAGCGCGGGGTCATTGCAGAGCTTGCCAACGCAGTTGCCATGGCGGATGGCAATATCGAGCGCATCAACGTGGAAGAGCAGAACGCCAAGCTGGGCATTGTCAGCCTTGTGGTGCATGTGAACGGTCGCCGGCATCTTGCCAGGGTGATGCGGCGGATCAGGAATATTCGCGCTGTCACCCATATCAACCGGGTAAGGCACTGACGCAACCGTGGTGCAACGGGCCAGAGCCGCTACGTTTGGCCTGTTGACACGCCTGCCACCCAGAGGTGAGGATTGGCGTTTTGATAAAGAGGACCCCAAGGTCATGACCAACAAATCCGTAATACAGACTGATAACGCGCCACAGGCCATCGGCACATACTCCCAGGCAGTGAAAGCCGGGGACACCGTGTACCTGTCGGGGCAGATTCCGCTGGTGCCGGAAACCATGGAAGTGGTCGCGGGTGATTTCGCCGCCAAGACCCGCCAGGTGTTCGAAAACCTTAAAGCCGTCTGCGAGGCCAGTGGCGGCGAGCTCAAGGATATCGTTAAGCTCAACATCTACATGACGGATCTGAGCAACTTTGCAACGGTGAACGAAATCATGGCCACCTATTTTCAGGAGCCGTACCCGGCGCGTGCCGCCGTGGGTGTCGCGGCGTTGCCCAAGGGTGTCCCGGTTGAGATGGAAGCGGTGATGGTGCTGAGCTGATACTCGTTCAAGCAAACACCGAAGGCGGCCCATGGGCCGCCTTTTTCGTTGTGCGCCAGGCATGGCG
>NZ_DELU01000014.1:2752-3171 GCF_002352785.1 Marinobacter sp. UBA2688 | reverse complement strand
CCTTCCATCAGGCAGCCATCGCCCAGGAAGGCGTAGGTGTAGTGATCAACAACATTGTGGCCAGGGCGGTTGAACTGCTCCGCCAGGGTTTTCTCCGCCAGCGCAAAGCCGACCGCATTGGCAATGCCCTGCCCGAGCGGCCCCGTGGTGGTTTCAACGCCCGGTGTATAACCGTACTCAGGGTGGCCCGGGGTTTTGGAGTGCAGTTGACGGAAGTTCTTGATGTCGTCGATGGAGACGTCATAGCCGCTCAGGTGCAGCAGGGAATACTGCAGCATGGAGCCATGGCCGTTGGACAGCACAAACCGGTCACGGTTAGCCCAATTGGGATTTGCCGGGTTGTGGCTAAGGAAATCGTTCCAGAGGACCTCGGCGATGTCCGCCATACCCATGGGCGCGCCCGGGTGGCCGGATTTGGC
>NZ_DELU01000014.1:831-2680 GCF_002352785.1 Marinobacter sp. UBA2688 | reverse complement strand
GCGCCCGGGTGGCCGGATTTGGCTTTCTGAACCGCATCCATGCTCAGCGCGCGAATGGCGTTGGCGAGATCTGTGCGAGACGGCATTGACGTTTCTCCAGTTTTTGGTCGGCAAAAGGTGAACGGTTAAAAAGAAGGCGCGTATTTTCGCCGATTAGTGACCACCGGGGCAAATCGGCGACACTCTTTTTATGGAAGTTTTACGGATGTTTTCAACGCCGGAATTTTTGCACAGAAATTTTATCTGATTTTTCAAACAGATCTAAATCTATATCAATTTATTTTGATATAGATGTTGATTGCCCGGAAAGACATGCCTACACTTCTTTCCCATGACATCCATGACCACACCTGCAACTGACCTGTCCTCCGTGGACGCCCTGGCACCGATCTTCAAAGCGAGCGGTGACCCGTTACGCCTGGAGATTCTGCGGGTGTTGCGTCGGGACACCTTTGGCGTACTGGAGCTGAGCCAGCTCTTCGAGATGCGCCAGTCGGGCATGAGCCATCATTTGAAGGTGATGCACAAGGCAGGACTGCTGGAACCCCAGCGGGAAGGCAACGCCATTTTCTACCGGCGCCCCCTGAACCTCGAAAGCGACAAGCTGACGGACCAGACCATCCGCCAGGTTTTCCAGAGCGTGGACCGTATTCCGCTGCCTGAGCATCTGCAGGAAAAGATCGAAGCCATCCGCAATCAGCGCGCGGACCAGTCCCAGGCCTTCTTCTCCCGTTACGCCGAAAAATTCCGGGAGCAACAGGAACTCATTGCCGCGTTTGACCTCTACGCCGAACCGGTGGCGAACCTGATTCGTAATCGTTCCGAGCGTCATGACTGGAAAACGGCCCTGGAAATCGGTTCCGGTGAAGGTGCATTCCTGCCGGTGCTCTCGAAGATCTGCAGGCACGTGGTGGCACTGGATAACTCCCGCGACATGCTGGCCAAGGCCACCCGTACCTGCATCGAAGAACGTCTGAACAATGTCGATCTGATTGAAGGTGTCACCGACAACCTGTTGGCTCGTGGTGACGATTTTGATCTGGTGGTGGCCAACATGGTCCTACACCACGTACCCAGCCCCGCGGACATTTTTCTCGATGCCTCAGCATTGATGAACGCCGGAGGTTGCCTGTTCGTCAGCGATCTGTGCAGCCATGACCAGGATTGGGCGAAGGAAGCCTGCGGCGATCTGTGGCTGGGCTTTGAACCGGAAGAGCTTACCAGTTGGGCCACCGATGCAGGCCTGGTTGCTGGTGAGTCGCTGTTCATCGGGCTGAGAAACGGCTTCCAGGTGCAGGTGAGAGAATTCTGGAAAACCGCAGAGTCCACATAGGACAGAAATAAAAACTGTATCAATTTTTTTTGATATAGAAATATGCAGACTCTGAAAACTGATTTACGATACCAACATCACAACTGCCGGCTTCAATCAAAAATCCATTGCCGGCCCGAATTTGCAACGCTCACAGAGGAGCAACCCTATGTCTGATTACAGCGTCTTTACCTCCGAATCGGTCTCTGAAGGCCACCCTGATAAATTGGCTGACCAGATTTCCGATGCCGTCCTCGACGCCATTCTGGTTGATGACCCCCATGCCCGGGTTGCGTGCGAAACCATGGTAAAGACCGGGGTCGCTATCGTCGGTGGGGAAATCACCACCAGCGCCTGGGTGGATCTGGAAGACCTGGTGCGCGGCGTGATCAAGGACATCGGCTACACCTCCTCTACCGTGGGCTACGACGGTGACACCTGCGGCATTATCAACATCATCGGCAAGCAGTCCGTGGACATCGCCCAGGGTGTTGACCGCCAGAAGCCGGAAGACCAGGGCGCCGGCGACCAGGGCCT
>NZ_DELU01000014.1:397-648 GCF_002352785.1 Marinobacter sp. UBA2688 | reverse complement strand
CTGCGCCCCGATGCGAAAAGCCAGGTCACCTGCCGCTATGAAAACGGCAAGGTCACCGGCATCGATGCCATTGTTCTGTCCACCCAGCACGACGAAGACGTGTCCCAGGCAGATCTGAAAGAAGCCGTCATGGAACTGATCGTCAAGCACGCTCTGCCGGCGGAGTTGCTGCACAAGGATACCCAGTTCCACATCAACCCGACTGGCAAGTTCGTGATCGGCGGCCCTGTGGGCGACTGCGGCCTGACCGG
>NZ_DELU01000014.1:0-173 GCF_002352785.1 Marinobacter sp. UBA2688 | reverse complement strand
GGCCGTTACGTGGCCAAGAACATTGTTGCTGCTGGCCTGGCTGAAAAGTGCGAGATCCAGGTGTCCTACGCCATCGGCGTGGCGCAGCCAACGTCCATCTCCCTGAACACCTTCGGCACTGGCAAGATCAGCGACGACAAGATCATCAAGCTGGTCCGCGAGCACTTCGACCT
>NZ_DELU01000023.1:324272-328050 GCF_002352785.1 Marinobacter sp. UBA2688 | reverse complement strand
CTCTACCTGGGTGGCGCCCTGGCACGGGGCTACCTGGACCGCCCGGACATCACCGCGGAACGCTTTGTACCCAACCCCTTCCGGGCCGGCGAGCGTCTTTACCGTACCGGTGACCGGGTGAAACTGAACCAGGAGGGTCAGTTGGAATACCTGGGGCGGATGGACCAGCAGGTGAAACTGCGGGGCTTCCGGATCGAGATCGGGGAAGTGGAGTCGGCGTTGAAGGGCTGCGAGGGGGTGAAAGACACCCTGGCGGTTGTGAAAGATACTGCGGCCGGTCAGCGGCTGGTAGGTTATGTGTCTGGTGAGGGGTTGGATGAGCGTGCCATCAAGACACAGCTACGGGAGCAATTGCCGGAGTACATGGTGCCGTCGCACGTGGTCACCCTGGCGGAACTGCCCAAGCTGCCCAATGGCAAGCTGGATCGTAATGCGTTGCCAGAGCCTGTCTCGCGAACGAAACAGCATCAGAGGCCAGAAGGCGCGCGCGAGGTCCTGCTGGCCGAACTGTGGGCCGCAATGCTGGGAGCGGCTGAGGTCGGCAGGAATGACAGTTTCTTCGAGCTGGGTGGTGATTCCATCCAGTCCCTGGAGCTGATCACCCGTTTGCGTCAGTTGCGCTGGCAAGTGACACCGAAAACCGTGTTCCTGAAACCGCGACTCTCGGAGTTGGCCGCTGCTTTGGAGCCGATAACGACGTCAGCCTCCGAAACTGCAAGGGCCGAAGGCCTTGTGCCACTGACACCGATTCAGGCCCATTTTTTCGAGCAGCCTCTGCCTGATTATTCCCATTGGAACCAGTCGGTATTGCTTGAGGTCATTCACCCGCTTGACGAGGAACTGCTGCGGCGAGCGGTTGCGGCGCTGATCGAACACCACGATGTCCTCCGCCTGGGCTTCCACCGTGAACGGGATGTCTGGTATGGAAACTACCGGGCTACAGAGTCCGTGGACCGGCTTTTCAGTGTCGTGGTGCTGCCAGACGAGGGTTTGGTGACGACGACTTGTGACCGAATACAGCGCAGTTTCGATCTCGAGAACGGCCCCCTTGCAGCCATTGTGCTGATGACACTTCCGGACGGTGGGCAGCGACTGTTGGTCAGCGCCCATCACTTGATTGTTGACGGTGTCTCCTGGCGGATTCTCCTGGACGATCTCGGCGAAGCCTACCGGCAGGTTGCCGAGGGAAGGGCAACTGATGCTCGGCTACCGCGCGCTACTTTCCAGTCCTGGGCCAATCACCTCCGCGAGCGTGCCGATCAGGGAGCATGGCAGCAGGAACTGGCGTATTGGGAACGTTTTTCCACTGCCCCTGAGCCCTGGCCGGTGGACAATCCGGCGGGCAGCCGGGCGACACGGTATGAGGAACTCTGCGAGTGGAGCCTGTCCGCCGGTCAAACCCGAACGTTGCTCCGTCAAACCCTGGCGGCGTTTGAGGCGGGCATGGACGATGTCATGCTGGCTGCCCTGGCGGAGGGGCTGCGGGCATGGGGTGGTCTGCAGCGACCCATCGTCGCCGTAGAGGGTCATGGCCGGGAAACCGACGATGCAGCCCTCGATCTGAGCCGCACACTGGGTTGGTTTACCAGCCTGTATCCGGTTCAGCTCGAACCCACAGGCAATCCGTTATTAACCCTAGACGCGACCCGCCATCTGCGTGCCGGGATTCCGGGCAAGGGACTCGGATACGGTGCCCTTCGATACCTGGGCGACCCTAAAACCCGTTCGCGTCTGAAACGCCTGCCGGAACCGGACCTGGCATTCAATTACCTGGGTCAGTTTGACGACACCCTTGCGAGCGGTCGTTTTAGATTGGCGCCGGAGTCGGCGGGTGAGTTGGTGGACCCCGATGCGCCCCTCGGGCGGGAGCTGGAAATAAACGGCCAGGTCTATCAGGGGCAGTTGACGCTCAGTTGTCGCTACAGTGGTCAGCGATATCAGGCTTCCAACGTCCAGCGGCTGATGAGAGCGATTGGCCTGGCTCTGGAAACCCTGGTGGCCGGCACATCGGAGGCATTACCGGCGGAGGCCGAGCGGCCGTCGGCGGGTAAGCTGAATCCTCTGATTCGTCTTTCAGAGTCGCGTGGGACAGCACCGCAACTATTCTGTCCGCACCCGGTCAGCGGCACGGTGGTTGGCTACTATCCGCTTGCCTCACGATTGGCGGGCGACTGGTCGGTCTGGGGTTTTCAGAATCGACAGATTCTTGATTCAAGCTGGCGCGACCGGTCACTGGCCGCGATGGCAAGGGACTACGTGAAGGAGATGCTGGCGCTACAACCCCAGGGGCCATACTACCTCCTTGGTTGGTCCATGGGTGGTGCGCTAGTGCTGGAAATGGCGAGCCTGCTGGAGCGCCTGGGCAGGGAAGTGGCCTGGGTCGGCCTGATCGATGGTTATATCCCCGGGGCTGGCCACCGGTCCGTCGAAAACAATCCCGAATCATCCCCTGAGGGCGTCGCCCAGGATGAGTGGCAGCAATTGCTGGATGTGGAAAGGCATATGCGCCGGCTGGCAAGGGCCCATGAACGGGTCAAACCACTTCGGGCGCCAGTGCATGCGTGGTGGGCAAAGCAGTCACCAGAGAGCAATGACAATGCAGAAGCGCTACTGACCGCCTTTATCGGCTGCAAACCTGCCAGCTCGGTGTGGATCGATACTCACCATCTGGGAATTGTACGCCATCCGGAATTTCTTGAATCGATGCCCCGTTCGTTGGAAGCGAACTCCAATTCCACGGTCGGAGCCGATGGTATGAAAGTGGGGCGTTCAGGCGAACCAGTGGGTTAGGCCTTAACAGGCATTGAATATAACGCATTTTCTAATGTAAATAGGAATTGTTATCGTTGAGTTTAAAATTAAATATACTTAAGATAGCTTCAGCTTCAGGTAAGGCGCCGGGTTTTGGCGCTTTTGTCACATTCAGTAGGGAATCAGTTATGACGTTTAAGGAAAACGGCTTATCCGCCTTCCGAATCAGTCTGCTTGCGGCTGCAGTAGGCACCTCTGGCCACGCCTTTGCCCAGGACGAGAATAACGCAACGGAACTCGAGGAAATTCAGGTCACCGCTGAGAGGGAAGGGCCGCAGGGACCTGACTATGGCTACGAGGCGGAACGAAGCCTGACGGCGACCAAGACGAACACGCCGCTGGCTGAAACACCGCGGTCGGTTTCCGTTGCTACCAGGGAGCGCATCGAAGACCAGAATGCCCAGACGTTGTCCGATATTCTCTACTACATGCCGGGTGTTTCCTCGACCAAGTTCCCGGTCGGTGATGGTCTTGCCGGTGACATTTTCTATATTCGCGGTATGAACCAGCGCGACTACGGCTACGGTACCTACCGCGATGGCCTCAGGGTTCAGCCCAACGCCTACTCCACCTCGGCAGAGCCCTTCGGGCTTGAGCGGGTTGAGGTGTTCAAGGGCCCCACTTCCGTACTGTACGGTGAGAACGTGCCGGGCGGACTGGTGAACCTGGTGAGCAAGCGTCCCACTGAGACCGATCAGGGCCAGGTAAACCTGAGCTACGGCACCCATGACCGCAAACAGGTATCCGCTGATATTTCCGGTGCGATGACCGATGATGGCAAGGTGCTGGGGCGCATGGTGTTCCTGAGCCGGCGATCCGATACCCAGACCGACAGCGTGCCGGACGACCGGCTTTACTTTGCACCGTCCATGACCCTGAAACTGACCGATCAGGACACCCTGACACTGCTGGTCTCCTATCAGAAAGACGATACCGAAATTCAGTTGGGGCTACCGGCAGGCGGAAC
>NZ_DELU01000023.1:286566-324178 GCF_002352785.1 Marinobacter sp. UBA2688 | reverse complement strand
GGAACCGTGTTGGATCACCCCGCCGGTCAAATCGACCCGTCCACCAATCTTGGTCATCCGGAGTGGGATACCTTTGATCGTGAGGTCTGGTCACTGGGCTATGAATACGAGCACCAGTTCAATTCTGACCTGACCTTCCGGCAGAACGCCCGTTACCTGCGTTCCCGTGTTGAGCGCAAGGAAGTCTGGTGGGGGTTCCCTGGGGATGGGTTTGATGATTTCGTGGGTGCGTATGGCCGTGACCGGTTTAATGAGTCGCGTACCTATTCCATCGACAACCAACTGGTTGGAGATCTGCAGATCGGCGCTACCGAAAACACCTGGCTTGCCGGTGTGAGCTTTGATCGCACCAGTTTTGATCAGACCCAGGATGTCGGTTTCAGCGATATTCAATTTATCAACATCTATGACCCGGTTTGGGCCCGGATCCCGGGTACCCCGACCACCTCCAGCGACGGTGAGGAAATTCAGAACCTGGCTGGTGTTTATGCACAGGTGCAGAGTCGGGTCGGTAACCTGATCGGGCTACTGGGAGGGCGTTTTGATTACGCCGAAACTGAATTTGATAATCGTCTGCCGGGAGGCGAGGACTTCGACTTCAACGACAAGGAGTTCACATGGCAGGCCGGCCTGATGTACGAGTTTGATTTTGGCCTTTCGCCTTACCTCAGCTATTCCACTTCGTTTGTGCCAGCTCGCCAGACTACGACGGATAATGAAGCCCTGGAACCGATCACAGGTCGGCAGTATGAAGCCGGCTTCAAGTACCAGCCGCCGGGCTTGGATACGCTGGTGACCGTTTCGGCGTTTGATATTGTCAAGAAGGACGACGTCAATTATGACGGTTCCATTGGTGCCTATCGGAACGTCGGCCGTACGGAGTCCGAGGGTGTCGAGTTTGAACTCAACAGCGACATCAACGAGAACCTGAGCCTGCTGGCCACCTACACCTACACCGACGCAAAGATCGTCGAAGATGAACCCTTCCCTCGCTATGAGGGTAGGCAGGTCGTGGGCGTCCCGCGCAACCAGGCTTCGCTCTGGGCCAACTACAAATTCTTCGAGGACCTGTTGCGTGGCGTGGAAGCTGGCGTCGGTGTGCGTTATGTGGGTGAGTCCTATGCTTACCCAGATCAAGATAATCTCGCCTACCCGTCACGACTGGAGACCGACGATGTCACTCTGGTGGACCTGGCTCTGGCCTACCAATTCCTTAACGGTTGGGAGACCCGCGTGAACGTCCACAACCTGTTTGACGAGGAATACGTCGGCGAATGTAACAATGCTTCGCGTTGCTACTATGGCGCTGAGCGCACCGTTCAGGGCACGGTTTCCTATAACTGGTAGTGCCTGAGCCGGCGATGTGCTGACGGCGGCCGTGCCTTCCTGCGGCTGCCGATGCCATCGCCGGATTCTCTGCACCCTGATGAATGGATGTTGGTGTGACTGCGGTGAATCAGCAAATTGAAGGTGGCCAGGTCAAGGCGACGAACCGCCGACTGTGGCTGGCGACCGGGGCGGGAACCCTGGCCTTGATAGCCCTGCTGTTATGGCAGGGCTTTTTCCGTTATCCGATGCCGGAGGCCGGTGCCTGGTTGACCCCATGGCAGTCGTCACCGTCCCTCGATGGCCTGCTGCTCTGGTGGGCACAGTTACCCCGAGTTATTGCAGGCCTGATCGTCGGTGCGGGATTGGGTATTGCCGGCGCCCTGATGCAGTTGATTACCCGCAATCCGCTGGTGTCGCCGGATCTACTTGGTATCACGGCGGGCGCCCAGTTTGGGGTCATCCTGGGGATGATGCTGCCAGCGGCGTTTGCCCTGCCGCTGGTCTTCCTGGGTGGTCTTGTGGCCGCGATGCTGACGTTCTTTTTCGCCGGCGGCAGTCGTACGACGCCGCTGCGCCTGGTGTTGGCCGGCATGGCCATGGCACAGATCCTTTACGCCCTGTTGACGCTGTTGCTCACCCTCAATGAACGGGCGGCCTTTGTGGTGGCGATCTGGGACACCGGGTCACTCAGCCAGTTCGGTTGGGCCCGGGTGCAACTGGCACTGTCGATGGTGCCGCCATTGCTGCTCGCTCTTGCGTTGCTGCGGCGACCGCTGAACATGGCTCTGTTGGGAGATGCCCAGATGCGGGTGCTGGGGCTGTCACCCCGCATGCTTAAAACGGTGGTTATCCTGATAGGCACTCTGCTGACCGCACTGGCAATTCATATCGCCGGGCCGCTGGGGTTCATTGGTCTGGTTGCGCCGAACCTGGTGCGCTACGGATTTGGCGTACACTGGCCATCACGGTTGCTGCCGCTGGCTGCGCTTTGGGGCGGGGTCCTGACGTTGTCCGCGGATGTTGTGGTGGCTGCTGTGGCGGAGGTGATGGAACTGCCTTTGGCGACCTTGTCGGCGGTTCTTGGCGGCGTCGCGGTCATGCTGTTGTTGCGATTGACCCGCAGCCGCCAGTTTCCGGTTCAGGCAGCCCTGGGGTCAGGGGAGCCTACCGGGAAAAAGCTCTCCGCCGTCGCGATCGTGGTGATATTGACGATGATGCTGGGCGGTGGGCTGGGTTATGGCGTGCTAGGTGGCGACGCCATCAGCCTGACCATGCTATTGGCGGGGGATGGAGTGGCCTGGCAGTTGCTGGACCTGCGGTTGCCCCGGCTGATGGTGGATGCCGCCGGGGGCGCCTTGTTTGCCTCCAGTGGTCTGATTCTACAGGGAGTAACCCGCAACCCACTGGCGAGTCCCAGTGTGTTGGGGGTCAGCCAGATGTCCGCACTGGCGGTGTTGGCCGGGATCATGCTACTGCCCGAACTCGCACCGGGCTGGCGCCTGCCCTTCGCCTGGCTTGGGGCGACCGTGGCACTGACCGTCGTCATTCTGCTCAACGTTCGTCATGGTCTCGAGCCCTTGCGGCTGATTCTGGCAGGCTTCGCTCTGACCGGTGTTGCTGCGGGGCTCACCAGCCTGTTGATTGGCTTTCACTCCCTGAACATAACGCTCGCGCTGATCTGGATGGCTGGAAGCAGCTACGCCACTACCTGGGGTGATGTATGGGTGTTGTTGCCCTGGTTGTGCATCGGCCTGGTGCTGGCGATGTTGGCGCGTCGGTGGCTGGCCCTGCTGGCCCTGGGAGATGGGGTCGCGGACAGTCTGGGTGTGGGCGCCGCCCGTAAACGCCTGCTACTGCTTGTGCTGGCCAGTTTCATGATTGCTGCGGCTGTCAGTGTGCTTGGGCCGGTGGCTTTTGTTGGGCTGCTGGTGCCTCATGCTGTGCGGTTGCTGGGCTTCTATGGCTATCGGGATCGGCTGATCGTGACGCCATTGATGGGCGCGGTTTTGCTGATCCTGGCGGATGTGGGGGGGCAGCGATTGTTGTCACCGCTGGACGTGCCACTTGGTGTGATGACCGCCACCATAGGGGCGCCGATTTTCCTGGTGCTCCTGACCCGAACCTACTTTCGTAAAGCATGAGAGCCGGAATGACGTTAATTGCAGCCATTGCACTCTGCCTCGTATCTCTGGTCGCCAACGCCGAACCACCGAAGCCTATCGTGGCCGCGCAGTCAGAGACGATTCCCGACGAGCCTCTGCGGATCGTCAGTCTGGATGATCTCACCACGGAGATTCTGCTGGCGCTGGGTATACAGCCGGTGGGTGTTGCCAACCCGGACAGCTATCGCTGGCAGGGCAAGCCTCTGGCTGACAGTCTGGATGGCGTGGAATCCCTGGGAACGCCGCAACAACCCAACCTGGAACGTTTGGTCAGCCTGCAGCCGGACCTGATTCTGGGTGTGTCCAGCCTCCATGTCAGCCTATTTGACCGCCTTGACCGGCTGGCGCCCACAGTGATGTATCGGGTCTCCCTGGAAACGTCACCCCGGGATGCCGTAGACGTTGGAAAGGCGATTCTGGGGCACCTGGCGGCCCTGACAGGGAGAGAGGCTGAGGCGGAGGTGGTTGTTGCCCGGCTGGAACAGGTCCTGGATAAGGGAAGGCGGGTGGCTCGTAAAAGGGGGATGGCCGGAGAGCCCATCGCAGTGCTTTACCCATTGGCAGAGCAGGGGCTGTTTATTGTTTCGAATGAACAGACGTTGGTCGTCAGCCTGGCGAACCGGCTGGGCGGCACCAATCCCTGGCCATTGCGGGAAAGCCACACCATCCACCAGCGGATTGAAATCCACGCGCTTGCCCAGGCACCCGATGCCCATATCTTCATGATCGGCAATTTCAGTGGAGCACCGATGTTTGAATCTCCGCTCTGGCGAGCTCTGCCGGCGGCGCGGAAGCATCGCTACGGCTTCCTGGCAACCAACTACTGGTCGTTTGGTGGGCCGCTGACCGCCACCGTCATCATGAAGCAGATGATTGATGTGATGAACGGGATGGGCTCAGACAGGCCGTCGCCCTAAATTTCCGGGTGTCCCGTTCGTCTTGGAGAGTATGGGAGGGGCGGTCTGCCCCTAGAGTTACAGGTCAGGCGAGGTACGTCATGAGTTTCGATAGCGAGAGCACCATTTTTCAGGTTGTCATTAACCACGAAGAGCAATACTCCATCTGGCCGAGCTACAAACCCATTCCCGAAGGCTGGAAAGCGATAGGCGTGGAGGGGGATAAGGCCTCGTGTCTCGCGCACATCCGTGAAGCGTGGACGGATATGCGTCCCAAAAGCCTGCAGGATGCGATGGCCGGAGGTTGAAGCCGATGAATTCCATCACGGCCAGAACAGCGCCTGAGGCGTTGGCCATCGAGGACGGTGTTCCGCTCAAGGTCAGCCCGCTCACGCCGGATACCGGCCTGGAGCAGGTTGCTGGAGCAATTCGGGAGCTGGTCGAGCACCGACTGGAAAAAGACGGTGCCATCCTGTTTCGCGGCTTTTCAGCGCCCGGCGTTGAGGGCTTCCAGTCGTTTTCCGGTTCTTTTGGTCATCCGCTGCTCAGTTACGAGTTTGGTTCAACGCCCCGCAGCCAGGTGACCGGAAAAGGTGTTTATACCTCAACGGAGTATCCGGCTCACAGAAGCATTCCACTGCATAACGAGCAGGCCTATACCACCGAGTGGCCAATGCGGATCTGGTTCTATTGTGCTCGGGCGGCCGAGCAGGGCGGGGAGACCCCCATCGCGGACAGCCGAGAGGTCTATCGCCGGATCGATCCGGCCCTGCGCCGGCGTTTCAGTGAGCGGGGGCTGACTTACGTTCGCAACTATGGCAACGGCCTTGATGTGGATTGGCAACAGGTGTTCAACACCGACAGTGCCGAAGCGGTTGAGGTTTTCTGCCGACGGCAGGGTATTGACGTAACCTGGAAAGACGATGGTTGTCTGCGCACGGCTCAGCGCTGTCAGGCAGTTGCCCGTCATCCCCGTACCGGCGACAAGGTGTGGTTCAATCAGGCGCACCTGTTCCACTTGTCGGCGCTGGATGAGGAAATGCAGGCGATCCTGCTGGAAACCGTGGGCGAGGACAATCTGCCCAGAAACGTTTACTACGGCGATGGCGGCGCCATTGAGTCCTCCGCCCTGGAGGAAGTCCGGGGTGTTCTGGATGAATGTCGCGTGGTCTTCCCGTGGCGCAGTGGCGACATCCTGATGCTGGACAATATGTTGATGGCCCATGCGCGGGAACCCTTCGCCGGCCCCAGGAAAGTCGTCGTTGCAATGGCCGAGGGGCATGGGCTTTCCAGCAATCCACAGAACCCGGCGCTTCGGGAGGAGGTAACGTGAGTACAGCAGATACTTTGGAAAACCCGGGTGTTCCGATACGACCGCAAAAACCCGTTGGCGAGGTGTACCGCCGCCATGATACCCAGTTGTGCAGTTGGATTTCTTTTCGTACGTTGGATATCCGGGAAGACCTGGCGCGCTTCAATCGTTGGCAGAACTCCCCCAGGGTCGAGTATTTCTGGGAGGAGAGCGGGTCGCTGGAAGAGCATCGCAGGCATCTGGAGGTCCTCGCGAAGGACCCCCATTGCCTGCAACTGATCGGCTGTTTTGATGACGAACCGTTTGGTTTTTTCGATGTCTATTGGGCCCAGGAAGATCGTATCGGGCCCCATTGTGAGGCCGGATTGCATGATCGTGGCATCCACATGCTGGTCGGGGAGGATCACCACCGTGGCCCCCACAAAGTGGCGTGCTGGCTGCCGTCCCTGGTGCACTACCTGTTTCTGGATGAACCCCGGACACAGCGTATCGTCTCCGAACCTCGGTCCGACAACGACCGTATGATTCACCACCTTCAGAATACCGGCTTTGATCGGGTCCGGGATTTTGATTTCCCCCACAAACGAGCCGCGCTCATGTCACTTTCGCGGGAGCGCTTCTTTGAACGGTCTTCGATGTGTTAGGTTCCTTCCTCTCAAACAGCTTTACGCAGCCTGATTCATGACTATTCGTGCGCTTGCCCCCCTGTTCGTCGGGGATTTCGAACATTACCGGGACATACTGGTTCTGCCGGATGATCCGCGGCCAGCAATTCCTGTCCGGGAACTGATAACCACCGATGGCCTGGCGTGGCTGTTGGAACATTATCGCCGCTTTCAGCCAGGTGATGACAGGCGGGCATTGGTTTCCCAGTGGTCCCGCACATACTTCGTGAAGCTGATCGTGCCGACTGTGGCGGCGAACATGGTGCTGGGGCATGAGCTGCCAGTGGCACTCGACAAGCTTGAGGTGATTCTGGGGGATGACGGCTTGCCGGAAGCCTTCCGGCTACCCCATGAGGGACAGCCCTTTGCGAGCAAGCCCGAAGGGCCTTTCGAACGCTTTAAGGAGCTGCTGGACGGCAACTTCGAACCACTTATCGAGGGCTGGAACCAGCAGGTAAAGCTGTCCAGGAAGGTGTTGTGGAACAATGCCGCCAATTATGTTGAGTGGTTGGTTCATGCCATGGCTGGCCTTGGATTGCCGGCGGAGATGCTTGCTGACGGCAAACGGCTGATTGAATCAGAGCGCCGCCCGGATGGTGGCAAAAACCCGATGTTCAGCCCGGTACGCTATGTGGAACGCTCATCCGGGCCTTCGCCCCTGCGTCAGCGGCGTCAGTGTTGTATCCGTTACCGGCTGCCGGAGCTGGCGCTGTGTGAGAATTGTCCCCATATTGATAAACCGCCTAAAGGGGCCCAGCTTCCGGAAAGCCTGGTCGAGCAGGCCTGAGCAGAACAACCAATCGGTTTAAAAGCGTCAGGGTACCAAACGGCGGGGTTCAGGCGATGGCAATGTGTGCCCCATCATTATGAGGGTGAGGCATGACAGACATGGAAATACCGTAGATGGATTCCAGTGTGCTGGTGTTCATCAGCTCTTTGGGCGCACCCTGCGTCAGTAACTTTCCGCTGTGGAGTGCGACCAGGTGGTCACAGTAGGTGGCGGCCATATTGATGTCGTGCAGAACCACAACGACACCCATGTCCAGCTCCCTGCCCAGGTTGCGAACCAGAGACAGGACTTCCACCTGGTGGGCAATATCAAGTGCGGAAGTGGGTTCGTCCAGCAGCAGATACCGGGCGTTCTGGGCGATCAGCATGGCCAGCCAGACCCGCTGGCGCTCGCCCCCAGACAGTTCATCGACGTTGCGGTGGGCAAACTGTTCCGTATCCGTCAGTGCCATGGCTCGGTTCACCTGGGCCCGGTCTTCGGCGGAAAAGCGTCCGAGTGCGCCATGCCAGGGGTAGCGGCCGAAACGTATCAGATCGATAACACGCAGGCCTTCTGTCGGTGGCAGCTGTTGCGGCAGGTAAGCGATCTGCCTCGCCAGGGGTTTGTCGCCCCACGATTCCAACGGTTTACCCTCAAGGGAAACCTGGCCTGATGTCGGCGTCAGTTGGCGGGCGAGCAGTTTTACCAGCGTGGATTTTCCGGAGCCGTTGTGCCCGATCAGCCCAACCACCTGACCATGCTTAATGGTCAGGTCGATCGGATGGAGCAGGGTCTTTCCATTGATCTGCCAACTGACGGCGTCCAGTTTAAACATAGTGCCTCTGGCGGGAGATTGAGAGAAACCGTGATCCTATCTCAAATGGTAATGGTTATCAATTGTGGTGGTTGGCGGGAACCACGATCAGGCTGATCAGGCGGTCGTGCTCCTGCACGAACCGGGCTTCCAGTTCCGTATTCGTAGGCCACTGTTCGGAAAGGTGGGTGAGCAGGCGCAATCGTGCTGTGCCATCCGGGTCCCATGACAGCACTTCCGCGTGCTCGAAGTAGAAGCGCTTCTGAACCAGCGGATACAGCGCCTTGAAGAGCGTTTCCTTGAGGCAGAACACCAGAGTGATGAAATGCCCTGCATGATTGGCCAGTTCCGAACGAAACCGTGTCTGCTCTGAAGGGATCAGGATTTGCCGGCAAAGCGGCAGGGCGCGTTCATCGGGCATGATGACTTCCGCGTCCAGGCCAATTCCGGCGTAGTCCTGTTGCTGGCCGATAACCGCCGCAGCCCAACCCTGGGTGTGGGTGATCGAGCCCACGCACCCAGTTGGCCATACCGGCGCCCGGTCATCGCCGAGGGCTGGCACCACCGGTTGCCCCGTGGCGCGCAGTAAGCCTTCGCGGGCGCAGAAACGGCCAGCCAGGTATTCCGCCTGGCGTTTGGCAACAGCCCTTTCCACCGACGGTGGTGGGACGATGTCACTGATCGTAAAGTCGTCCGGTTTGAGGTTATCGGGGTCAAAGTCCAGGCTGATCAGCTCAAGCCCTGGCAACGATTGCGGCCAGGGCCACCGGTCATCCGGGGTACTGCAGCATGCGGGCACGAGGCTCACCGTCAGAACGCTCCAGCGCGGTCAGACATTGAACCGAAAGTGGACAACGTCACCGTCCTGGACGATGTATTCCTTGCCCTCAAGGCGCCACTTGCCGGCTTCCTTGGCTCCGGCTTCGCCGTTGTACTTGACGAAGTCATCGTAGCTCACCACTTCGGCGCGGATGAAGCCGCGTTCGAAGTCGGTATGGATCACGCCTGCCGCCTGTGGTGCGGTAGCGCCCACTTTCACCGTCCAGGCGCGGACTTCCTTCACCCCGGCGGTAAAGTAGGTCTGAAGGTTCAGCAGGCCATAGCCGCCGCGAATGACCCGGTCCAGGCCAGGCTCGTCCATGCCCATTTCTTCCAGGAACATGGATTTTTCGTCGTCTTCCAGTTCGGAGATTTCGGCTTCTATCTTGTTGCAGATAGGCACCACAACTGCGTTCTCGGATTCCGCAATCTTTTTCACGGTGTCCAGGTGAGGGTTATTCTCGAACCCGTCTTCGCTGACGTTGGCGATGTACATGGTTGGCTTTACGGTGAGCAGGCAGAGTTCGCGGATCAGTGCCATCTTCTCTTTGTCGAGATTCATGCTGCGAACCGGTTTGCCTTCGTTCAGCACGGGAAGCAGGGTGTCGAAGACTTCAAGCTGAGCTTTGGCCTCTTTGTCGCCGCTCTTTGCGACTCGCTGAACCCGTTTGATGGCTTTCTCGACGGTTTCCAGATCGGCCAGGGCCAGTTCTGTGTTGATGATTTCGATATCCGACGCCGGGTCAATCTTGTTGGCGACGTGAATGACGTTGTCGTCCTCGAAGCAACGCACCACATGGGCAATGGCGTCGGTCTGGCGGATGTTGGCCAGGAACTGGTTGCCCAAGCCTTCGCCTTTCGAGGCACCTTCTACCAGGCCGGCGATATCCACGAATTCCATTGTGGTTGCCACCACCTTTTCCGGCTTTACGATGTCAGCGAGCTTGTTGAGGCGGGGGTCGGGCATGGCCACGACGCCGGCGTTAGGCTCAATGGTGCAGAAGGGGAAGTTTTCCGCGCCAATACCGGATTTGGTCAGTGCGTTGAACAGGGTGGATTTGCCGACGTTGGGAAGGCCGACGATGCCGCAGTTAAATCCCATGGAATGCCTCTGCTGGTGCTGGAAAATTTGGGCGGATTATACCGGTTTGAAGCTGTGCAAGCGATTCATCGCAGCGGGAAGTTTGCCGCTGGCAGCGTCCGGCAGTACGCGAATGATTTCGTCGATCAGGGCGTTGAGTTCTTCGGTTTCCCGTTTGCCCAGGCGGCCGAGAACATAGCCTGTGACCTGGCGGCTGTCGCCGGGGTGGCCGATGCCGATGCGCAGGCGCTGGAAGTCGTTGGTGCCGAGGTGAGCAATGGTGTCCCGCAGGCCGTTGTGTCCGCCATGGCCGCCGCCTTTTTTTAGCTTGGCGGTACCCGGGGGCAGATCGAGCTCGTCGTGGGCAACCAGAATCTGTTGGGGCTGAATCTTGAAGAAGTCCGCCAGTGCCTTGATGGAGAGGCCACTGCGGTTCATATACGTGGAAGGGTTCAGCAGGTGCAGGTCGAGACCCTGAAGCTGAATTCGGGCGTAGAGCCCGTGGTATTTCTTTTCGGGGCGGAGCGACTGGCCCGTTTCACGGGCCAGTGCTTCCACGAACAGGGCACCGGCGTTGTGGCGGGTATTCGCATAGTCGGGGCCGGGGTTACCCAGTCCCACCACCATGAGGATATCCTGTGCCATCTGCCGTTGCCCTCATTCGTACAGGAGCGATTACTCCTTGTCTTCGCCTTCTTCACCCGCTTCGCCGTCTTCGCCTTCGTCAGTATCTTCTGTCTTGGCAGCGCGCGGCTTGTGGATTGCAACGACTGGCAGGTCGTGGTCTTCACCCTGCAGCAGAGCCGCAATACGAACGCCTTTCGGCAGTTTGAGGTCGCTCAGGTGAACAACCTGGTCCATCTCCACGGCAGTCATGTCGACTTCGAGGAACTCAGGCAGGTTCTGCGGCAGACAGATCACTTCTACTTCGTTGATCTGGTGGTTGGCAACGCCGCCCTGGAGCTTGATGGCCGGTGCAGTTTCTTCGTTCAGGAAGTGCAGCGGTACGTTAACGTGGATTTCGTGATCCTTGTCAACGCGCAGGAAGTCAGCGTGGGTCAGCAGCGGCTTGTACGGGTGACGCTGCAGATCCTTCAGGATCACGCTTTCTTTCTTGCCTTCCAGTTCGATGGTCAGAATGTGTGAGAAGAAGGCTTCGTTTTCCAGAGCTTTTTTCAGCTCGTTGTGCCAGATGGAAATCGAAACGGCTTCTTTCTTCCCGCCATAAATGATGGCCGGAATTTTACGCTCCTCACGACGCAGGCGGCGGCTCGCACCTCTCCCCTGATCGCCACGAGGAAATGCTTCGATAAGAAATTCCTGAGACATGGTTATAACCTCAATTTTCACCAGAGCGGCCCGCGACCAGGTCCTGAACCGGTGATATTTTCGATATGCCGGCTGTTTTCCGGCGGACTAAACAGACCGGGAGCCCACTGGGCTCCCGGTCTGGATTCTTTTCACTAAATCAGGTGGTTAGCTGATCAGGCGTTCTCAAACATCGCGCTGATGGACTCTTCGTTGCTGACGCGACGAATGGATTCCGCAAGCAGCCCAGCCATAGTGAGGATGCGGATCTTATCACAATTACGCGCTTTGTCACCCAGTGGGATGGTGTCGCAGACAACCAGTTCGTCCAATTCGGAGGCGTTGAGGTTGTCAACAGCCGGGCCTGAAAGGACGGGGTGGGTGATGTAGGCGACCACGCTGGCGGCACCATGCTCCTTAAGAGCGTTGGCGGCTTTGCAAAGCGTGCCGGCGGTGTCGATGATGTCGTCCACCAGGATACAGGTTTTGTCCTTTACATCACCGATGATGTGCATGACCTGCGACACGTTGGCCTTGGGACGGCGCTTGTCGATGATGGCGAGGTCGGCATCGTCCAGTCGCTTGGCAACGGCGCGGGCACGAACAACGCCGCCAACGTCAGGAGATACCACTACGAAGTTCTCAAAGCGCTGCTTCTCGATATCCTCAAGCATGACCGGGGTGGCGTAGATATTGTCCACCGGAATGTCGAAGAAGCCCTGGATCTGGTCGGCGTGGAGGTCAACGGTCAGGACCCTGTCAACGCCGATGCTGGAAATCATATCTGCAACCACTTTGGCACTAATGGCAACACGGGTGGAGCGAACACGGCGATCCTGGCGGGCATAGCCATAGTAGGGGATAACCGCGGTAACCCGGGTGGCGGATGCACGGCGCAGTGCGTCGGCCATCACGATCAGTTCCATCAGGTTATCGTTGGTGGGGTTGCAGGTGGGCTGAATGATGAAGACATCATGCCCGCGAACATTTTCGTTGATTTCAACGGTGGTTTCACCATCGCTGAAGGTTCCAACGGTGGCCTGGCCCATGGGAATGTGAAGTTTCTGGGCGATGGCCTTGGCAAGCTCCGGGTTGGCGTTGCCAGTAAAAATCATCAGTTTGGACACGACGGCATCCTTCTCGGTATCGGCGTTTGATTCAGAAGAAGCGGGAGAAAGGTGGCTGGGGTGGCAGGATTCGAACCTGCGCATGACGGGATCAAAACCCGTTGCCTTACCACTTGGCGACACCCCAGTATCGTGCTTTTTTGGCATCATTTCAGCTCTGTCAGCTTTTTGTGAAGTGGTGAAATGTTCACCCCTTGAGCTACGAACCCCGTGATGCCGGAGGGTTTGCTTTCCCAGATAATCCGGGCTGCGGATTCTGTCGGGAAACGTCCAAATATGCAAGCCCCGGTTCCGGTTAATCTTGCAGGTCCGAATTGTGCAAGCCACTCCAGGCTTTGATGAACCTCAGGATACAGTCTTCGAACTACATCCTCACAGTCGTTTCGGTACCTCGAGGCGTCTCCCTCAAAAGCGGGCGCTATTTTGATTCCGGGGGTATCCCTTGTCAACCCTTGCTCGGAAAAAATCTCTTTGGTGCTTATATCGCAAGGTGGTTTTATAACCAGAAACCAGTCTTCTGGTGGGTTGGCGTCGGTGAGTCGTTCGCCCACGCCTTCGCCCCAGGCTGCATGTCCGCGAACGAATACGGGCACATCGGCACCCAGGGACAGGCCCAGTTCAGCCAACTCGTCCAGGGAGCGGTTCAGGCCCCACAGGCGGTTCAGCCCCACCAGTGTGGTGGCGGCATTGGAGCTGCCACCACCCAGGCCACCGCCCATGGGCAACTGCTTGTCGACTGCAATACTGACACCGGGAGTCGTATGACCTGCGGTTGCCGCCAGTTGTCGCGCAGCACGGACAATCAGGTTTTCCTCGTCGGGCACCCCGGGCAGGGGTTGCTCAAGGACGATTCTGCCATCGGTGCGTGCGGTCAGGGTCAGGGTGTCGCCATAATTCAGAAACTGAAACAGGGTTTGCAGTTCATGGTAGCCATCCGGTCGACGCCCGAGAATATGCAGGAAGAGGTTCAGTTTTGCCGGGGAGGGCAGAACCAGGCTGTTCACTGGCTGTCTCCATCGGTCTGGTTCCAGCTGGTAACCACCACCCTCACGCGCTTCTCGCCCTTGACCGCCGTGATACGGGCGGGCAGATGAGGGTAGCCCTCTATGAATGCTTGCCAGCGGTCGTAGCGGATCTCCCAGCCCAGTTGGCGTATGACGGCCAGTTGACCCTTGTCGTCGAAGAACAGCCGGAAGTCCCCGTCAGGGCCGGGCAGGCCCCGTATCCACCAGGCCAGGCTGTCAACGGGGAGCAGCCAGCCGGTGGCGGCGTTGACCAGGGACTCCGGGTCGCCGGACTGGTAGCGCTCGCCGTTGGGAAGTGTGAGTTCGATGAACCCGGGAACGCCTTCAAGGGTAGTGCGGCCCATACCGAGGAACGATGATGACAGCGCCAGTTCGTACGTTTCCCGGTCCTGTTTCCAGTAGTTGATGACGGCGGTGCCGCTGTCCGAGGGCTGGCGAACGGCGAGTTTGCCGGTCAGTTCCCAGTGCTGAAGCTGGTCAAGTCGGGCACTGGTCTTGCTCCAGTCGGCCGGTGGCTGTTCAGTCAGGCCTTCAGGAAGTGGTTCAACTGTCAGTGAGCTACAGCCGCTCAGAACCAGGGCGGCGAACGTCAGCGCGATAACCGATAATTTCACAGGGACGGCTCCCCGGTCAGCCTTTCAACAGTTTCAGTCAGTATCGGGTGGTCCGGGTCCTGCTCGAAGCCTTCTCTCCAGATCGAGCGGGCCTGTTCCTGATTGCCGGTTTGCCAGAGCGCTTCGCCGTAATGAGCGGCTACTTCCGGGTCAGCGTAGGCCTCCCAGGCACGTGACAGATAGCTCAGTGACTCGTCGGTGTTGCCCTGCAGATACAGTACCCAGCCCATGCTATCGAGTATGGCAGGGTTCTCCGGATCGATGGCCAGGGCTCTCTCAATATAGTCCCTGGCTTCATCGAGTCGGTCCGTGCGGGTGGTAAGGATATAACCCAGCGCGTTGAGTGCCACGGCGTTGTCGGGCTGTTCCTCGATGATTGTTCTCAGATCGGCTTCGGCCTGCTCTGGCTTATCCATGGAGTCGAGCAGCATGGCACGGGCGTAGCGAATGCGGACATTGCCAGGGAAGGATTCCAGGGCTTCATTGGCCGCCTGAAGGGCTCGCTCGTCATGATCCCGATCCAGCAGGAGATTGATTTCCAGCAGGCGGAAATTCTCGTCCTGGTCGGGGTTGTTCTTGCGGATCTCGCGAATGTCGGCCAGGGCCTCATCCAGCTCTCCCTGTTCCGCCATCAGTTCGCTGGCACGGGCCAGGGCCGGGAAAAAGTAATTACCTTTCTCGACATTCCTGTAGTAGCCGATGGCCTGCTCGTTTTCGTTTTCCTCGTCGGCAATCCGGCCCAGGTAGTAGTGAGCCTCATCACTGTGGTGGCCTTGTTCGATCAGGCGTGTCAGTTCCTCCTCGGCCAGCGCGATCTGATCGTTTTCAAGCGCGACCAGGGCGTAGGAGAGCCGCAGGCCGGGAACGTCGGGGAAGCGGTTAACCAGCCGGCGGAATTCGTTCTGGGCGGTTTGCAGCTCACCTTCGCCGATCAGCATGCGGCCGTAGAGGGTTCCCATCTGGCGATTGTCGGGGAATTGTCGTGTATTCGCCCTCAGGTGATCCAGGGCCTGCTGTTTCTGGTTGGTCTGGTAGAGCAGGTCGCCCTTGAGTATCAGTGCTGGCTGGAAATCCGGCTTGCTGTCCAGAAGGGGTTCCAGTTTGGCGAGGGCTTGCTGGGGCTCGCCCGTCACCTTCAGTAGAAGGGCAATGCTGTATTGCAGTTCCGGGTTGTCAGGGTGGCGCTGCTCCAGTTGCTGGTATAAGTCGAGCAGTTCCTGCTGTTGTTCCGGCGGCAGGTTTCCGGCCATCGCGGCAAGGCTGTCAAAATCCGCGTCGCCGCCCAGATCCATGATCTTTTCCATGTGGCCCAGGGCGGTCTCCAGTTCGTTCTTCTTCACGGCCTGGATGGCGGAGATGCGATGTGCCTGCATGTTGTCCGGGGCTACCTCCAGCCACAGCGCCGCCAGTTTCTGCTGCGCGTTATCGGCGTTCAGTGACTGGGCAATGCGCATGGTCCGCTCAATCACGCCCAGATCGCGGGATTGCTGTGCCGCCTTCATGTAATTGACAAGGGTGACGTCGAATCGGCCCCGTTGGGCGGCTATCTCGCCGGAAAGCAGCAGGTACAGTTCTTCCGGTTCGAAATCGGCGTAACGGATGTCCGCTGACGGTTCCGCGGATGATGCAGTGGCGTCATCAGGCGACGAGGTGGATTGCGATTCCTGGTTGTCCTGGAGAAAAGCGCAGCCGGACAGGGAAAGCCCAAGCAGGCAGGTACCAAGCAGTAATGCAGACTTATGCATGCAACATCCCATGATCTGTGTACGATGCACCTGATCGGCCGGAGAAGGGTCTGGCGGCGGTCTCAGATGTGGCGTAGTGCGACAAGGCTCTATGATGGCACAAGCGCTTGATATTGCCCAACCTGTCAGCAGTTGCCGATATCACGATGGTTATGGGTGGCGACACTGGCTCCCGATCGTTAAAATGGCGGTATCGAACCGTCGTCAAAGATAAGGCAGTCTAACCCCGATATGGCACTGGTCACCCTCGGAATCAATCATCGCACCGCACCGGTAGAGTTGCGTGAGCGCGTCGCGTTCACGCCCGAGCGTATGGCCGAGGCGTTTGCCGAACTGCGTGCCACTTCCGGCGCCAGCGAGGCGGCGATCCTGTCTACCTGCAACCGCACCGAACTGTATCTGGCCGGAGATGACGACTGTGCCCCGGCGGTATTGCGGTGGTTGGCGGGGTTTCATGACATGGAGGCGGCAGACCTGGAAGACGTGCTCTACGTACATCGGGACTCAGACGCCGTGCGCCACATCATGCGGGTTGCGTCGGGGCTGGACTCCATGGTGCTTGGAGAGCCGCAAATTCTCGGCCAGCTCAAGGACGCCTATGCCCTCGCTCGCGAGCATGAGGCGAGCGGTGCGTTCCTGTCCCGTCTGTTCGAACATACGTTCTCCGTCGCCAAGCGGGTGCGCACGCAGACTGCTATTGGCGAAAACCCGGTGTCGGTGGCCTACGCTGCGGTCAGCATGGCGCACCACATCTTCGCGGATATGTCCCGCAATCGAGCCTTGCTGATTGGCGCCGGCAAAACCATTGAGCTGGTCGCGAGGCATCTGGCCGACGCTGGCGTGAAAAACTTCCTGGTCGCCAATCGTACCCTGGAACGTGCCCAGGCGCTGGCGGACTCCCGTGGCGGGCAGGGCATTATGCTCTCCGACATTCCAGAACACCTGGCAAACGTGGACATCATCATTTCCTCCACTGCCAGCCCGTTGCCTATCCTTGGCAAGGGCGCCGTGGAGCGTGCGCTTAAAAAGCGCAAGCATCGCCCCTATTTCATGGTGGATATCGCCGTTCCCAGGGATATCGAACCCGAGGTGGGTTCCCTGGCTGATGTCTATCTCTACACCGTTGACGACTTGCGGCAGGTTATCGAGGAGAACGTTCGTTCCCGAGAGGGCGCCGCGCGGGAAGCCGAGAACATGGTTGCTGATGGCGTACAGCAGTTCTTGAGCCAGCTACGGGCCCTGGATGCTGTCTCCACCCTCAAGCAGTTCCGTCAGCGGGCCGAAGCCCTGAGAGACGGGGAGACCGAAAAGGCCATTCGCGCCCTGCGTAATGGCGCAGACCCCGAAACCGTGATGCGAAGCATGGCCCGGGGGTTGACCAACAAATTACTGCACGAGCCGTCCATCCAGGTCCGCAAGGCCACCACGGAGGGCAGAACCGAAGTCACTCAATGGCTCAGAGAGCTGCATCAGCTTGATGTGCTGGATGCCGACGCGCCCATCACCCCGGAAAAACTATGAAGTCATCGATTCAGTCCCGCCTCGAGCAGCTTGTTGACCGCTTCGAGGAAGTCAGCGCGTTGCTGAGCGATCAGGGTACTATTGCCAACCAGGATAAATTCCGCGACCTGTCCCGGGAATTTGCCGAGATTGAACCCATCGTTTACTGCTTCCAGGCATGGCAGAAATCCCGTGACGATGTTAAGGAAGCCACTGAACTGGCCCGCGACGGTGACGCCGACATGCGAGCCATGGCGGAAGAGGAGTTGGGCCTGGCGGAACAGAAGAGCGAGGAACTGGACGAAGAGCTCCAGCGCCTGATGCTGCCCAAGGACCCCAACGATGGCAAGAACGTATTCCTGGAGGTTCGTGCCGGCACCGGGGGCGATGAGGCGGCGATTTTCGCCGGTGACCTGTTCAAGATGTACATGCGTTATGCCGAACGCCAGCGCTGGCAGGTTGAGGTTATCAGCGCCAACGATGGTGAGCACGGCGGTTACAAGGAAATCATTGCCCGCATTGCTGGTAGTGCGGTCTATGGGGCACTGAAGTTTGAATCCGGTGCCCACCGGGTACAGCGGGTGCCGGAGACCGAATCCCAGGGCCGAATTCACACCTCCGCCTGCACGGTAGCGGTGATGCCGGAGGCGGATGAAACCGAGGCCGTTGAAATCAACAAGTCCGACCTGCGGGTGGATACCTTCCGAGCTTCTGGCGCCGGCGGTCAGCACGTCAACAAGACTGATTCGGCGATTCGTATTACCCATATTCCCACGGGCATTGTTGTGGAGTGTCAGGAAGAACGTTCCCAGCACAAGAATCGGGCCAAAGCGATGAGTTTCCTGGCATCGCGCCTCCAGAATGAGGAAATTGAACGCCAGCAGAAAACCATGGCGGCCACCCGCAAGAGCCTGGTGGGCAGTGGCGATCGCTCAGAGCGAATCCGCACCTATAACTTCCCCCAGGGGCGGGTGACCGACCACCGCATCAACCTGACGCTGTACAAGCTGGATGAGGTTATCTCCGGTGATCTTGATGCCGTCATCATGCCTTTGCAGCAGGAACACCAGGCCGATCTGTTGGCCTCCCTGGCTGATGATTGACAAACCCCTGGCCTGTGAGGCGTTGCTGACAGAAGCTGCCGGGCTTATTGGCGGTGATTCTCCGCGCCTCGATGCTGAGCTACTACTGGGTTATGTGACGGGTTGGTCCCGAACCACTTTCCGGGCCTGGCCCGAGCGTGAGGTGGACGTGGCCCTGGTCGACCGCTTCAGAACCCTTGTGGAACGACGCTGTGAAGGCCACCCGATTGCACACCTGCTGGGTGAACAGGAATTCTGGTCACTCCCGCTGAAGGTCAATCCATCCACACTGATTCCCCGCCCGGATACTGAATGCCTGGTGGAGGCAGCGCTGGCGCTGGATCTACCGAGAAATGCCAATGTGCTGGATCTTGGTACCGGCACGGGTGCCATCGCACTGGCTCTGACCAGCGAGCGACCCGGCTGGCGGGTTTCCGCCTGTGACGCCGTCCGGGAAGCAGTAGACCTGGCGACCGACAACGCCGACCGGTTGGGCCTACCGGTGACGGTGCGGCAAAGCAACTGGTTTGAGGGTTTACCATCAGTTGCTTTTGATCTCATCGTTTCCAATCCACCGTACATCGCAGGGAATGATGTCCACCTGGGAGAGGGCGATGTGCGCTTCGAACCGGCGTCGGCCCTGGTGGCCGGCGATGACGGCCTCGACGATATCCGGCGGATAACCGCCGAAGCCCCCGCTTGGCTCTCGCTTGGGGGCTGGTTGATACTGGAACACGGCTATGAACAGGGAGCGGCAGTGCGGCAGCTTTTTACCGATGCGGGATTGGCCTGTGTGGAAACCCGCCAGGACTACGGCCGGCGTGACCGCTTCACCCTTGGGAGAAAACAAGATGCTGAACGATGAGGAACTGCTGCGCTACAGTCGCCAGATCCTGATGCCCCGGTTTGATATCGCAGGCCAGGCCAAGCTCAAGTCCGCAAGAGTGCTGGTGGTCGGTGCTGGCGGTTTGGGTTGCCCAGTAGCCCTCTACCTCGGGGCCGCCGGGATTGGGCACATGACGCTGGTCGACGACGACCAGATCGAGATCGCCAATCTGCAGCGCCAGATCGCATTCGAACAGTCCGACCTGGGTGAATCCAAAGCCGAACATCTGGCTGACCGCGTTAGGCGCATAAACCCCGATGTGTCGGTGGCAACCCTTACTGAACGCCTGGAAGGCGATGAACTTCAGCGGCAGGTAAACTCGGCGACCCTGGTGGTCGACTGCACCGACAACTTCAATACCCGCTTCGCCCTCAACCGCGCGTGTGTTGCTGCCCGCGTCCCACTGGTATCTGGCGCAGCCATTCGTGGGGAAGGGCAACTGTCGGTTTATGACGTCCGCGATGACAGCAGTCCCTGTTACCACTGTCTTTACTCAGAACAGGGCAACGAAGACCTGACCTGTTCCGAAGCTGGTGTTATCGGCCCCCTCGTTGGCATGATCGGCGCTTCCCAGGCAATGGAAGCCGTGAAAGTCATCACCGGTGTCGGCAAACCGTTGATTGGGCGCCTGCTCATTCTTGACGTCTGGCAAATGGAATGGCGGGAAATGAAACTCGCCAGAGACCCAGAATGTCCAGTCTGCAAAAGCAGAGAGTCAGCATAAGGCGGGCTGGGGGAAGGCTCTGCCAAAACCGTGCGGAGCCATGGATGGCGGAGCCGAGCGTACATGGACGTATTCACAGCGTGTTTTGGCAGAGCCTTCCCCCAGCCGGCCGTTTCCTCCCAACGACGAAGCCGGCGCTTTAATTTTTCAGGGCCTGAAACTTTGAAATTGCCTCTTTCCTGCTTTCTTTCAGGTCAACGATAGGTCGTGGATACCCACCGGGAATCACACCACCGGCCCAGGGTTGGTGAATCCGTTTATTGTCCAGCTTTGCGATCTCGGGAACGTATTTGCGGATGAATTCGCCATCCGGATCAAACCGCTCACTCTGAGTGGCCGGATTGAATACCCGAAAATACGGCGCCGCATCGGTGCCGGTGGAGGCGCTCCATTGCCAGCCCCCGTTGTTGGAGGCCAGGAAGCCGTCCACCAGTTTTGACATGAAATAGGCCTCACCCAGTCGCCAGTCGATGAACAGGTTTTTGGTGAGAAACATCGCCGTGATCATGCGCAGCCGGTTGTGCATCCAGCCGGTCTGGTTCAGTTGGCGCATGGCGGCGTCGACAATGGGGATGCCGGTGTTGCCCGATTTCCAGGCTTCGAAGTTCTCGCCGGGTGTATTCCATTGCAGGGCCTCGGTCTCCGGTTTGAACGCCCGGTGCATACTAATCCTGGGGTAGTGGTAAAGGATATTGATGTAGAAATCCCGCCAGGCAATTTCATTGGTCCAGGTGGCCAGGCCTTCCTGGTTGCCTCCCATACCTTGCTGCTGGCGGGCGGCAATCAGGCACTGTTTGCCGGAAAGCACCCCGTTGGCCAGGTAAGGGGAGAGCAGGCTGGTACCATCTACGGATGGCAGGTCGCGCAGATCCTTATAGTCCCCGCCGTGGTCGTCGAGGAACTGTTCCAGTTGCTGGTGGGCGGCGTCCTCGCCCGTTTCAACAAGCCGGGGTGGTGGATTATCGAAGCATTTTGGCAGGCCTACATAATAAAGAGGCTTAACAGGCTCGCCGACGGGCTTGGGAACGGGAAAGAGGGTTGGCTGCGCCTCATCAACCCAGCTTCGCCACCGACGGGAAAACGGGGTGAACACGGAATAGGGCTCACCCTGTTGAGTAAGGATGGTGCCAACAGGCGCTACCGTCTGGTCCCGGTATTTATTCACCGCCACGCCAATATCATCAAGGGTGTGTTTTACGGCCTTGTCGCGGCGCCTTTCGTTAACTCCGTATTCCTCATTGAAATGCACATGCCGGATACTCTCGCGCCGGCAGAATTTTTCCAGTTTTTCAACGCTCTCGGCGAACGTGGTTGCGGTCATGAATGATAGGGGTATGCCTAATTTCGCCAGTTCTTCCGACAGCGCATTGGCGTGGTCCAGCACAAATTGAACCCGCGCCGGAGACCAATCATGCTCCTGCCACTGAGCCGGGGTTACGATAAAACAGGCCTGCACCGGTTGCTGTTGCTTGCAGGCTGCCGTAAGGGCAGCGTTGTCGGCAACGCGCAGGTCGTTTCGGAACCATACGAGCTGAGTCATTGAGCTTCCTGAGTTTGATGGCGGATCGACAGTTACGGATGGATATTCGCTGGAACGTGCTGATTGGATTATAGTTAATGGAAGAATTTATGGACAAAGGGCCGGAATGACGACGAGTCTGGACACACAGCGAACGATGCAGGATGGCCACTGGGCAACGCCTTACACATTGGAACCCGGGCAGACGCAATACCACGAACTCAGCCACACCCGAATCTGGATAACCCTGCTGGATCAGGAATGGCTGATCCGCTACCAGCGTATGCCCGAAGACGACAATCAGGAGCGTTGGCAGCAAAGGGTAACCCACACGCTACCCGATGCGGATCTGGAGGTTCATCGGTTCGTACGGCCGGATGATGGCAGTCAGGTTTGCTACCTGCCAGCGATGTCCAGCCTTGCTACGGTGATACGTCCCTATCAGCCGCTGACCATCCCCGCCGAGAGTGAGTGCACCATTTACGTGGGCACCCTCCTGTGGATGCGAATCCAGGCTGGAAGCAAAGGCACGCACCTGATGGAACTGCCGCTGGCAGATCCGTCGTTGACCTGGGTGGGAAGAACCACCATGGAAGGCGAGCTGTGCTACTCCGCCGCCACGTTTGCGCGCCTGGTGCTCGAAGCTGTGCCCAAACGTCCCTGGCGGGCGATTACCCCGGTGCGGATCGTCAATGAACGACAGGAACCGCTGTTGCTGGAGCGGTTCAATCTGCCCACCCCGTTGCTGTCCCTTCATCGCAATGACAAGGGGCAGCTATGGACACCGCGTGTGACGGTGACCTGCGAAACCGATATGAACTCAGCACGCCTGAAGATTGACCAGTCGCTTATTGCTGCTGCCGGGCAGTGCGAGCTTATTTCGCCGGCGCGGGAACAAACCTCCCGTGGCGGGTTGGTACGAGCCTACGACCGTATATTTGGCTGATATCATCGGCCAATTGTCGACATCGAATCCGTAAACGGAGTTACCTCCTTGATTGAGCAGTTTGAAAGCAGCCTGATGCAGTTTTTTGGTGCCATTGCCTGGGGCAAGTGGATCAGCACCCTGTTCCTGTTGATTCTTGGCATTGTGCTGGCTTCATTTGCGGCCCGTGGAGTTACCCGCTTCATGGAGGACCGTGCGTCACGGCACCACACGGTGATGTTGAGGCGGCTGGTTTTCTACATCGTGCTGGCCATATTCTTCGTCGCCGCCTTGCGTGAAGCCGGCTTCTCTCTCGACGTGGTGCTCGGTGCCGCCGGTATACTGACGGTTGCTATTGGTTTCGCCTCCCAGACGTCCGCCTCCAATATGATCAGCGGTCTGTTCCTGCTGGTGGAGAAGCCATTTGAAATAGGTAACTTTATTGAAGTGGAGAACACCATTGGCGAGGTGGTTTCCATTGATATGCTAAGTGTGAAGTTGCGCACGCCGGACAACCTGTATGTGCGTATTCCCAATGAAACCCTGATCAAGACCCGCGTGGTCAACCGCTCACGCTTTCCCATCCGTCGTATGGATCTGACGGTGGGCATTGCCTACGCCGAGGATGTGGAGCGGGTTGAAAAACTGCTTCTTGAGCTCGCGAGACAGAACAGTGCGAGTCTGGAAGAGCCGAAGGCATTTGTACTGGTCACCGGGTTTGGTCCATCCTCAGTGGACCTGCAGTTCTCGTTCTGGGTGCCCAGCAACAAAGTGTTGGAGGGTCGTAGCCAGATGATGGTGGCCATCAAGAAAACGCTTGATGAGGAGGGCGTTGAAATACCCTTCCCTCATACGAGCATTTATGCCGGAAGCCATTCCGAGCCCTTCCGGGTGGAGCTGCTTCGGCCGGAAACCACAACCAACAAGGGAGGCCCGGATGCCGACCAGAATGGATGATGCCTCGAAAGCCGGCCCGGTGCCGGACACAGACGGAAAGCTGGCATTGGGCTGGCGCGAGTGGGTTGCCCTGCCGGAGTTCGACATTTCCCGGATCAAGGCGAAAGTGGATACCGGTGCCCGCACCTCTTGTCTGCATACCTTCCGTACCGAACCCTACACAGAGAGCGGTCAGCGCCGGGTCCGCTTTTGGGTGCACCCGGTTCAGAACGATCTACATCACGTGGTGGAGTGCGATGCGGCGGTTCTGGATGAGCGCAACGTCTCGGACTCCGGTGGTCATAAAGAACTGCGCCTGGTGATCGAAACCCGGTTGGTGCTCGGCAACATCGAGTGGCCCATCGAAATGACATTGACCAATCGTGACTCCATGCGTTTCCGTATGCTGCTTGGTCGAACGGCAATGGCCAGGCGCGCCATTGTTCTTCCTGAATGTTCCTATCTTGCCGGCGAGCCGGCCCTAAGGACGAAAACATGAAAATTGCGATTCTGTCGCGTAACCGTCATCTCTACTCAACTCGTCGTCTGGTGGAGGAAGGGATCAATCGGGGCCACGAAGTGAAGGTGATCGATTGCCTGCACTGCTCCATGAACATCACGTCCGCGGACCCTCGCATTCACTACCACGAGGAAGTCCTGGAAGATTTCGATGTGGTGATCCCCCGTATTGGCGCGTCGGTGACCTTCTACGGGACGGCCGTGTTGCGGCAGTTCGAGATGATGGGCGTTTTCCCCGTCAATGAGTCCGTGGCCATTACCCGCTCTCGGGACAAGCTGCGTTCATTGCAGTTGCTGGCCCGAAAGGGCGTTGGCATGCCGGTGACCGGCTTCGCCAACAAGCCGGACAACGTGCCGGAACTGCTGCAGATGGTGGGCGGTGCTCCCGTCGTTATTAAACTGCTGCAGGGCACCCAGGGCATTGGCGTGGTGCTGGCCGAAACCCGCAAAGCGGCGGAAAGTGTCATTGAGGCTTTCATGGGCCTGAAAGCGGACATTCTCGTGCAGGAATTCATCAAGGAAGCCGGTGGCGCCGATATCCGCTGTTTCGTGATTGGTGACAAGGTGATTGCGGCGATGAAACGTCAGGGTGGGGAAGGAGAGTTCCGTTCCAACCTGCACCGGGGCGGTACTGCCTCTCTGGTGAGGATCACCCCCGAAGAGCGCAAAACGGCGATCACGGCTGCAAAATCCATGGGCCTGAACGTGGCCGGTGTGGATCTGCTGCGTTCCAGCCGCGGGCCCCTGGTTATGGAAGTGAACTCCTCACCGGGCCTGGAAGGTATTGAAAATGCCACCAGCAAGAACGTGGCCGGCATGATCATCAACTGGACCGAGAAAAACCAGAAGCCCTGGAAAACCCGCACCAAGGGGAGAGGCTGATATGGCTGCTCGGGCGCCGTTTGTTATCGCCGGTCACGAGGTCAAGGCCGGCACTCGACAGACTGTTGAGATTCCGGTTGCCAAACTATATACCCACACGCCACTGCATATTCCCGTTGAAGTGGTTCATGGGCGTCGAAGCGGGCCGGTACTGATGGTTTGCGGAGCGATACACGGGGATGAAATCAACGGTGTCGAGATTGTGCGCAGGGTGCTGACCAACTCCGCCCTGCGGCATTTGCGGGGGACGTTAGTGGCGGTTCCCATCGTGAATATTTTCGGGTTTGTCCAGCGCACCCGTTACCTTCCGGACCGCCGGGATTTGAACCGTTGCTTCCCGGGCAGCGAAACCGGCTCCCTCGGTGGTCGCATTGCCTACCTGTTGCGCACGCAGATCATGGAGAATGTCTCCCACATTATTGACCTGCATACGGGCGCCATACACCGGTTCAATTTGCCGCAGATTCGCGCGGAGCTCAAAAACCCGGAAACCATCCGTATGGCTGAGGCCTTTGGTGCGCCCATTATCATCAACGCCAGCCTGCGGGAGGGCAGCCTTCGCGCCTACGCTGATTCCCAGGATATTCCGGTGGTCACCTTCGAGGGCGGGGAGGCCCTGCGATTTGACGATGTGGTGATTTCCAGCGGCGTGAAAGGGGTCATCCGGGTGATGCGGGAACTGGAGATGATTCCCGCCAAGAAAGGCCCCAAGGCCCCGAGGAAACGCTCGGAAACGGCGGCAAACTCGCAGTGGGTGCGAACGGACACCGATGGCATCATGCGCCCGGTTGCCAGTCTTGGCCAGAAAGTCCGTAAAGGTCAGAGACTGGCCATGGTAGCCGACCCGTTCGGCGAGTCGGAAACCGCAGTGACATCACCCTGTTCCGGCATTGTTATTTGTGTGAATAACCTGCCGCTGGTAAACGAGGGCGAGGCGATCTACCACATTGCCCGATTTGACGAACTCAGCGAGGCGGAGAAGGCAATGGACTATTTCCGCAGCAGCTATGAAGGAGATGTGGGCGACGACGTGGTGCCCGTCCATCCCTGGGACGACCGGCAGAAATAGAAACGAGGTTGGACATGATCTGGGATCAGACCTTTATCGAACTGAAGCCCCAACCCAGGGGCTTTCACCTGGTAACCAATGAAATCCTGGCCCAGGCGCCGGCCCTGCAGAACTGTCAGGTGGGGCTTTTACACCTGTTTATCCAACACACGTCGGCCTCCCTGGCCATTAACGAGAACGCCGACCCGGACGTGCGCGGCGATCTGGAGCGCCATTTCAATGTGATGGTGCCCGAGAATGCGCCCCACTATGAGCACACCATGGAAGGCCCGGACGACATGCCGGCTCATATAAAAAGTGTTCTGGTCGGCCCCTCACTGACCATTCCCGTGAACGAAGGACACCTTGCCCTGGGCACCTGGCAGGGGATCTATCTGTGCGAACACCGGGACCGGGCCGGCGGTAGACGGGTCGTAGCAACTTTGCAGGGACGGTGGTAACCGCTTGCTGTCACATAAGAAAGTGGCTGGGTGTTCGCCCTTGTAAACCATGCATCACGGGCGCCTTTCTCTGTAGGCACCCTGAACGGGAGCTCAAAGTATGCAAATACTCGACCCTGAAATCGTCGCCGAAAACCTGCCCTGGAATGCGCTCGTCGACCAGTTGGAACGTGCTTTCGCTGGCGGCATCGTAACACCACCTCGCCACCATCATGCCGTTGAGCGTCAGGACGGGGAGGCTACGATGCTGCTGATGCCGGCGTGGGAAGATCAGGGTAAACAGCCGGGCTATCTTGGGGTGAAGATGGTGAACGTTTTCCCCCAGAATGCGAATCGCGGCATGCCCGCGATCAGCGGCGTTTACCTGCTGAGCGATGGCGCCACGGGCCAGCCCCTGGCCTGTATTGATGGTAGTGAGCTGACCCGTCGGCGCACTGCCGCGGCCTCCGCCCTGGCAGCCCGCTACCTGGCCCGCGAAGATGCCGAGACCCTGGTTGTCGTGGGCACTGGCAAGCTGGCGCCAATGTTGATTGAAGCCCATGCGTCGGTGCGGCCGATTCGCCGGGTCGTGGTGTATGGTCGCAACCTGAGCAAAGCTGAGGATCTGGCCCGGTCGTACTCGGGTTACCGTAAAGGGCAGGCGGCATTTGAGTCCGTTACCGCTACCGACAACCTGGCCTCGGTGGTTCCAGAGGCGGACATCGTCAGTGCGGCGACGCTCTCAACCCAGCCCATGATTCAGGGTGAATGGTTGAAACCCGGAACGCATCTGGATCTGGTTGGGGCATTCCGAAAGAATATGCGGGAGACCGACAGCGAATGCGTTGCTCGTTCTGATGTCTTTGTTGACTCTTATGCCGGCGCTAGAGGCGAAGCGGGAGATCTGCACTTTGCTGTGAACGATGGCGTTTTTGCCATGGACAAGATTCAGGCGGAGTTGTCTGAACTGGCAAGTGGTACCCATGCTGGCCGCAACGGTGATGATGCCATTACCCTGTTCAAATCCGTGGGTGTTTCGCTGGAAGATCTGGCTGCGGCGATCCTGGTTTGGGAGAACTACTCGAGTTCCAGTAAACAGGGTAAAGCCTGATCACACGGTTTTTGTCGTGCAATATGGGTGGATCTCCACCCATTACCTTCCTGGAAATGGGTGGAATGTTACCCGCTACTGCTTGATCTGCCCCGGCTTTATTAATGAAATATTTGTAAGATCAATTAGTTGCCGTATCTGGCCTGCTAGTTGCTGTTGTTCGTTGCTGTAAGTGTCCAACCGGAACCTGCTGGGCTCCGTTCTAGCACCCAACAAACACAACGAAACGGGAGCATTCTCTATGAAAACCCAATCCGTCTTTGCCATGGCATTTGTCTCAACGTTTGCCGCCACCAGTCCCGCCATTGCTCAGGACCGGTCTGATTGGCCGGATAACTTCACGGTCGGTACCGCAAGTCAGGGGGGAACCTACTTTGCGTATGGGTCCGGATGGGCAAACTTTGTCGCCGAGAACCTGGGCGTATCCGGTGGTGCTGAAATTACCGGTGGTCCGATGCAGAATATGGCGCTGGTTCATACTGGCGATCTGAAGTTCGGGCTGACCACCATGGGGCCGGCGCAGGAGTCCATCGACGGTAACAGCCCACTGGCACCGGGCATGAAAATGGACAATGTGTGCGCGATGTTTCCCATGTATGAAACGCCGTTTTCCGTCACCGCACTTTCCAGTTCCGGCATTACGTCTATCTCTGATATTCCCGATGGCGCCACCATCGGATTCGGGCCGGCCGGCTCCACATCCGACACCTATTTCCCCCGCATCATGGAAACCCTGGGCGTCAATTTTGAACGCCGCAACGGTAGCTGGTCTGACTTGGGCGGGCAGTTGCAGGATGGTCTGATTGACGTGGTGGCCTTTGCCGCCGGTATTCCTATCCCGGCCGTCAGCCAGTTGGAAGTGCAGACCGATGTGACCATCATCGGCATGACGGATGAAGAGGCCAAGAAGGTGACTGCGAATTTCCCGGTATCGGAATTCACCATTCCAGCCAGCACCTACCAGTCCCTGAATGAGCCGTCCCGCGTGGTCTCCATGTGGAACTTCGCCATGGTCAACTGCGACATGCCGGAGAGCTTTGTGTATGAAATTACCAAGCTGACCATGGAGAACAACGACAAGATGGTGTCCATCCACAAGGCCGCCAAAAACTCCATTCCGGAAAACTACACGAAGAACAACGTCTTGCCCTGGCATCCTGGCGCAGCTCGTTGGTTCAACGAAAACGGCTACACGATCGAAGACAGCAAGATCAATCAGTAACCATCGTGTGCTCAGGAGGGTCGCGGTGGTGGCCCTCCTGAGCAAAGCCGGCGAACCGCCGGCCCCGTTTCCCCGTGAGCAGGGTCTATCATGACTGACAAGCAACACCCCGAAGAACACCCGGTGAACGACATTGGCGATGACCACGTCCTGGCCCACGATGTCGATGAAGAGCCGGTTGAGGCCAATCGCCGCCTGTTTGAAGGCGGTATGCTGAAACTCGTGACGTTACTGGCCATCGCCTACTCGTCGTTTCATCTTTACAGCTTGAACATTGCGCCGCTGGAAACCTGGTCTTTCCGGATTGTCCACATTGCGGGGGCCCTGGTGTTGGGCTTCATCCTGTTTGCCGGTGCCCGTTTTGTCTCCGCCGAAGACGGTCCCGCACGCCATCGCTGGACAACATGGATTGGTGCCGTGGCTCTGGTGCCGGCCCTATACGCGCTGTACCAGACATTTTCATTCCACCAGATGATCCTGGATGGCACCCAGAGAGTTCCAGTTGACCTCGAAACCTGGCATTTCGGCTGGCCGCTGTTGGCCGCCAGTGCGATCGGTATCGTGATGAGCTGGTTTCACCAGCGCGAGCGCTCCCGCTTCAGTGTGCCGGATCTGGTGCTGATTGTGTGTTCGGTGGCGGTCGCTGCCTATTTTCTGGTGGTTTATAACACCTCCATGCGCATGTCCACGGGCACCTCGTTTGCGCCGGTCGGCATTTCATTCGCGGCCATTGCCGGCACAGCCCTGATCATGGAGCTGACTCGCCGGGTGGCAGGTCTGGCTCTGGTCATTATCGGGCTGGTCTTCCTGGTATATGTCTTCCTTGGGCCCTACCTGCCTGGCTTCCTGGGTTATCCTGGTTTATCGGTTCAGCGCTTCTTCAGTCAGGTGTATACCGACGCTGGTATCCTCGGCCCGACCACCGCCGTGTCGTCGACCTATATCATCCTGTTTATCGTCTTCGCCGCCTTCCTGCAGGCGTCAAAAGTGGGCGATTATTTCGTGAACTTCGCCTTCGCCGCGGCGGGTCGCACCCGGGGTGGCCCGGCCAAGGTGTCGATTTTTGCCTCCGGCCTGATGGGTATGATCAACGGAACCAGCGCTGGCAACGTGGTCTCCACCGGCTCCTTGACCATTCCGCTGATGAAAAAGGTGGGTTACAGCAAACGGTCGGCAGGGGCCGTGGAAGCGGCAGCCTCTACCGGTGGGCAAATCATGCCACCGATTATGGGGGCGGGCGCCTTCATCATGGCTGAGATTACCGGCATTCCTTATACCGAGATTGCCATTGCGGCGATCATCCCGGCCATCCTTTACTTCGCCTCGGTCTATTTCATGGTGGACTTTGAGGCGGCGAAGACCGGCATGCGTGGCATGCGCGAGGATGAGTTGCCCAAGCTCAAGACCATGGTGAAGCAGTGCTACCTGTTTGTGCCCATTATTATTCTGATTGTGGCGCTCTTCATGGGCTACTCAGTGATCCGGGCCGGTACGCTTGCCACCGTGTCTGCCGCAGTTGTCAGTTGGTTCTCGCCCAACAAAATGGGCATACGGAAGATCCTTGAGGCGCTGGAAATTGCGTCGTACATGGCCATCCAGATCATTGTGGTATGTGCGGCGGCCGGTGTGATTGTGGGCGTCATTTCCCTGACCGGTGTTGGAGCGCGGTTTTCCGTGTTGCTGCTGGACGTGGCCGAGGCCAGCCAATTGCTGGCGCTGATCTTCGCCATGTTCATCTCGATCCTGTTGGGTATGGGCATGCCAACTACCGCCGCATACGCAGTTGCCGCGTCGGTGGTCGCCCCGGGCCTGGTTCAGTTGGGCATCGAGCCGCTTACAGCACACTTCTTCGTGTTCTATTTTGCGGTGGTGTCAGCCATTACCCCGCCGGTTGCACTGGCCTCCTATGCGGCTGCCGGGATTTCGGGCGCCAATGCGATGGAGACCTCCGTGGCCTCGTTCCGAATTGGTATTGCAGCGTTCATCGTGCCATTCATGTTTTTCTACAACGGCGCCTTGCTGATGGATGCCGGCTGGTTTGATATCGCCCGAGCACTGATCACCGCTCTGTTCGGAGTGTATATGCTGTCCGGTGGTGTGCTGGGCTGGTTTGCACGGGCCTCCGCCGGTGTGATCACCCGTCTTCTGCTGATCGGTGCGGCGTTGCTGATGATCGAAGGCGGTTTATGGACAGACCTCAGCGGTATTGCTCTGGCGGTGGTTGCGTTCCTGGCGCAGCGTCAGAGCAAACTGCGTCCGGCGAGCACCTGAACAGCAGCGGCTGGAGTGTCCGGGCCAGGGCGGTCGAGTTGAAACTCGATTGCCCTGGCCCGGACAGGGCTATACTCTAGCGGCTTTCAACGGTTTTTCAGGAACCGGAGTGTATGTCCTACCGGATTATCGCGTTTCTTGTTTTTCTGGTGACTCTGGCCTTCTCATGGATGTTGGGTGGCTGGTATGGCTACCGGCAGGTTGAACAGGAGAGCGTGGAAGAGTCGTTTCGTTATCGCCAACTTGTGGCCAATGAGCTTAACCGGTATGTGCCCATCCCCGAGTTGATGGCCGAGCATCCGTTGTTGGCAGAAGCCCTGGCATCACCGGGTGACCCAGGTACACTTCTGCGGGCTAACGACCAGATGCAGCGAATGGCGACCATCGTCGGCAGTTCGGATGTCTATCTTATGGATGCCTCCGGAACCACTATTGCGGCTAACAACTATCTGCGCAGGGACAGCTTTGTGGGCCGCAACTTTGATTTCAGGCCCTATTTTCAGGACGCCATGGCGAGCGGGGATTCCGCCATCTATTTTGCCCTGGGCGTCACCTCCGATGTCCGCGGGCTGTATTTCTCCCATCCTGTCCGTGATGACAGCGGCGAGATTCTGGGTGTTATCGCCATGAAAGTGCTGGTGCATGAACTGGAATCACAGTGGCGTCGCCCCGCCTCATTGAGGGATTCGGAAATGGTCGTGTTGGACGACGCTGGCATCAGTTTCCTGTCCAGCAAGAGCGAGTGGCTGTACCGGAACTTTACCGGTGACAGCGGCGGCGCTCCCAGTGAGCAGTCTCGCCAGCGTTACCCTGACCGTGAGCTTTCGCCGATTGATTTCGACAGCCTGGGATCACCCTGGGGGCTTTCCGACAGGGCAGGGACCATGCGTATCCACAACGATGGAGAAAGCCGCGAATACCTCAGGGTGCTTACACCCCTGCCACGCCTGGACTGGACGCTTCAGGTGATGGTCAGTACCCGCACTGTGCTGTGGAGTCGGCTCGGGTTTGCGGCGGTGGGCGTGGCGATTTTCGTGGTCGGCTTGCTCGCCTCGCTGTATTTGCGGGAACGCTATCGGCGGGAGGCTGAACTGGCACACAGGGGAGAGCAGCTTGAGCTCAGCGTCGCCAGCAGAACGGCGGAGCTTGAGCGTTCCAACCAGCAACTTCTGGATGAAATCCGCGAGCGGGAGAAAACCCGCGATGAGCTCCGGGAAACCCAGCATGAGTTGATCCAGGCAGCCAAGCTTGCCGTGCTTGGTCAGATGTCTGCAGGCCTGAACCATGAAATTAACCAGCCGCTCACGGCGATTCAGACCTATGCCCGCAACAGTCGTCGGTTCCTTGAGAAAGGGGCGACGGAGACGGTGGATGCCAACCTTTCAGAGATCATCACCCTGTGTGACAAAATGGCGGAGCTTACCCGCCAGTTCAAGGTGTTTGCCCGCAAATCGGAAGGGCCACCGGCACTGGTTGATTTGCGGCAATCGGTCGACGGTGCCCTAAAGATAATGGCGGCGCAGGAGAGCCGATCCGATATCTCCATTCAATGGCACCGCCCGGAACAACCGGTACAGTGCCATGGAGATCTGATCCGGATCGAACAGGTTATGGTGAACCTGGTGGCGAACGCTATTCAGGCAGTCGAAAGCAGCGAACGGCCGGAGATCACCATTGATGTGGAAGAAGATGACGGGCATTGGTATTGCCTTGTGCGGGATAACGGTTCCGGCCTGCCGGGCAGTACGGAGCGGATCTTCGAGCCTTTTTTCACCACCAAATCGGTAAAGCAGGGGCTCGGGCTGGGCCTTTCGATATCCCGGCAGATCGTGGACGCGCTGGGCGGCAGCCTGACGGGGCGTAACCGGAGCGACGGACCGGGCGCGGAGTTCGTATTGACACTCAGAAAGCGGGAGGCCACCGAATGACAGACGCATCGGTAATTTTTGTGGACGATGACCCGCACATCCGCCAGGCCATCGCGCAAACCCTTACCCTGGAAGACCTTTCCATTGCGTGTTTCGAGGACGCGCGGTCTGGTCTTGAGAGCATCTCACAGGACTATGAGGGCGTCGTGCTATGTGACTACAACATGCCGGGAATGGATGGCCTGGAAATGCTCGACAGGATTCGCGCCATGGATGAAACCATCCCGGTGATCATCCTGACCGGGCAGGGCGATATCAGCACGGCCGTCACCGCGATGCAGCAGGGCGCCTATGATTTCATCGAAAAACCCTTTGATCACGACGAGCTTCTGGAGCTGCTTCGCCATGCATTGGAAAAGCGCCACCTCGCGCTGGAAAACCGGCGGCTGAAGGCCCAGCTGAAGCATCTGGCCCGGCCAGGCCCCCGAATCCTGGGGGATTCAGCCGGTATGCAGAAAGTGATGGCGACCATCGACCCGGTACTGGATATCTCCGCCAATATCCTGTTGCACGGTGAGACCGGTTCGGGGAAGGATGCCTTGGCCCGCTATATCCACGAGAACAGCCCCCGAAGCGCTCACAACTTCGTTGCTATCAACTGTGGTGCTGTGCCCGAGAATCTGATCGAGAGCGAGCTTTTCGGTCACGAAGCCGGTGCCTTTACCGGTGCGGAAAAGCGCCGCATCGGAAAAATCGAGTATGCGCACAAGGGCACTCTGTTCCTGGATGAGCTGGAAAGCATGCCCATGGCCCTGCAGGTAAAGCTGCTGAGGGTGCTCGAAGAACAGCGTGTGGAGCGCCTGGGCAGCAATCAGGTGCAGAATGTGGATGTTCGCATTATCGCCGCCACCAAGGCTGACTTGAAGCAGCTCAGCGACGAAGGCGAGTTCCGTGCTGACCTGTACTACCGGCTGAACGTGGTGAAGCTGGATATTCCGCCACTGCGTGAACGCAAGGACGATATTCCCGTACTGTTTCACCATTTTGTGCTGATTGCGGCAGCCCGCTACGACCGCGAAAGCATCCCGCTGGATGCCAGCCAGGCCGCGCGTCTGATGCAGCATAGCTGGCCGGGGAATGTGCGGGAGTTAAGGAACCTGGCCGAGCGCTACGTTCTGCTGGGGCCAGCGGCGTTGGACGAAAACGATTCCTCCGTCACCGCCAATGTGTCCGGGCGCCAGACTCTGTCCGAGATGATGGACGACTTTGAACGTTCCGCCGTCGTCAGTGCGCTCAATGCCTGCCATGGCAGCATTAAGGACACCATGGTCCAGCTAGGCATTGCCCGTAAGACGCTGTACGACAAAATGAAGAAGTACGGGCTGGACAAGTCTCAGTTCCGGGATTGACCCTAAAGGCAGGGGTTCAGACGCGATACCGCCGTTCCGGTCGACCGACGCTGCCGTAGGTAACTTCCGCGGTTAACTCCCCCCGGCCAACGAGGAATTCCAGGTAGCGTCGCGCTGTCGTTCGTGACGCGCCCATGGCCTGGCCGACTTCCTCGGCACTCCACTGGCCGGATGAAACCACCTCGCGAATTTTATCCAATGTGATGCTATCGATGCCCTTGGGCAGTCTGTCTGTGGGTGCGGGCTGACTGGCTTCGCTTGACCCTCTGGGCAGCAGGGCATCGACTTCTTTCTGGGCGATTTGCACCAGGCCAGACAGTTGCCGCAAGTGGTCGCGGTAACGGTTGACGGCTTCCTCAAGGCGTTCGAAAACCAGGGGCTTGAGGATGTAGTCGAAGACGCCGCCGCGCAGGGCGCTCTTGAGCGGTTCCACTTCCTTGGCGGCGGTAATAAGAATAACGTCACTGCTGCTATCCCGCGCCCGGAGTTCCCGCAGCAGATCCAGACCATTGCCGTCGGGAAAATAGATATCCAGCAGGATCAGGTGTGGGGCCATAACGTCGATAAGGTCGCGTGCATCCCCCAGGCTGTGGGCAATGCCGCAAAGCTCCACATCCTCGAGTCGTTCAACAAACCGGCGCTGGATTTCGGCGATCTGCCGGTCGTCCTCAACAATCAGGATCCGAAGGGTATTCAATGGCTGTCACTCCCCTGACTGGTTTTCGGAAGGTAAAGGGTAAATCGCGAGCCCACGCCCGGTAGATTCTCCACCGTGATGGAGCCGCCCCAGCGATTCAGGAACTGACGCACCAGGTGCAGGCCATAACCGTGTTCTTCAGCGCCCGGCTTGGTGGTTACGCCTTTCTCGAAGATCTTCTGTTGAGATTCTTCCGGGATACCGGGCCCCTGATCTTCAACCTCAAAGATCAGTTCATGCCCCAAGTCTGTCATGGATAGCTGAACCCGTCCTCCTTCGCCCGTTTGATGAAGGGTCGCCTCGAGGGCGTTGTCGATGAGGTTGCCGAGGACACTCACCAACTGATCCCGCGGCATGTCGGCGGGTATGTCCACCATGCGGCTTTCGGCATCGATCTGTAAGCCCAGCCCCATCTCCCGGGCGCGATTGTACTTGCCCATAAGGCAACCGGCGATAACCGGATCGGGGACGGCTTCCAGAAGCAGGTGAATCAGTGCCTGATGGTCGCTGACTTCGCTGCCGATCAGATTCAACGCGTCGTCATAGGCTTCAATCTGGATCAGGCCCGCGATGGTGTGGAGCTTATTCGAGTATTCGTGAGTCTGGCTTCGCAAGGTATCTGCGTATTGTTGTATGCGAGTCAGTTGCCGGCTGACCTGATCCACCTCGTCCTTCAGCCTGAAACTGGCCACAACACCGGTAATCTCAGCGCCCTGGCGAACAGGTAACCGGTTGACGATCATCTGTCGGTTTCTCAGCCAGACCTCGCGGTCGAAGTCCGGCGTGCCGGATTCTAGTACCGACAGCAGGTCACTTTCGGGCAGAACATCGAGAATGGGACGGCCTGACAGCGGCGTGTCGGGGTCGATACCCAGGGTTTCCAGGGCGGTGCGGTTGAAGGTCGTGATTACACCGTCGCGGTTGATGGCGATGATGCCCTCCCGAACGGACTGCAAGGTGGCGTCCCGCTCCTGGAACAGGCGTGCGATTTCCTCGGGTTCCAGGCCGAAAATGGCGCGCTTGAAGCGCCCGGCGATCACCATCGCGATGAGTATGCTGACCAGCAGGGTAAGGCCAACCACGGTATACAGTACGAAGCTGTAGCGTTTGATGGTGGCATCCACCTGGTCAACTCCGTATCCCACGGAGACAATGCCGATGATCTCGCCAGTTTCTGGCTCGATCACCGGGGCCTTGCCACGCATGGACTCGCCGAGGCTGCCCGTGGCCCTTGCCACATAGGCCTTGCCATCAACCAGGGCACGCCGGCCCAGGTCACCGTCATCGTCGGCCATGGAGTGGCCAATGCGATCAGGGGAGGGGTGTGCCAGGCGTATGCCCTGGTGGTCACCAATGACGATGAACAAAGCTTCGTTGGTGCGGGTCAGTCGATTTGCCAGCCGGTTCAGCCCTTCAATATCACGCTCGTGTACGCCCTCGATCACCGAGGGGGCTGCCGCGACGGTCTTCGACACCATGAGAGCCCGTTGTCCGATTTCATCAAACAGGGAGTCGCTGAGGTAATAGCCGGCGAACACGCCTATGAGGATCGTCTGCGCTGCGCTGACGAATCCGAGCGTGAGGATCATTCGGGTTTTCAGTTTGGTTTTTCGGAACACGTTGTCAGCAGTGATTGGTTTGTTGTCGTTATGGGGTCAGGTTAAAACACCCGCTTTACGATTGCCCGTAAATTTTATGAACGAAACGCCCTTTAGTTTCTTTAAAGGCATTACGCGCACAAACTTCTGGCCTCAGTGGTGAATCTTTAACCTCAGTCCGGTAGCGCTTCACGTTGGCCCTGAACGCGGGCCCGTACCCTGGAAGCGATCACAAAAACAAGACAGAGGTGACAATCATGACTCTCAAACGAAGCTTGTCGTTTATCGCGGCAGCGGCTTTCAGCCTTAATGCCATGGCATGGCAACCCTCCGGAAAAGTGGAATGCATCGCCCCGTCCGACCCGGGTGGCGGCTGGGACTTTACCTGTCGCAGCGCTGGTAATGTAATGAGGGACCTTGGCCTGGTTGATGGCACCGTACAGACCATCAATATGGCCGGTGCTGGCGGCGGTGTTGCCTATGCTCACACGGTCAGCAAACGAGCGGAAGATGACAAGCTGATCGTCGCCGCATCAACGGCAACCACCACCCGTCTCGCCCAGAAACAGTTCCCCGGGCTGGATGCCGATATGGTGACCTGGATTGGCGCACTGGGCGCGGATTACGGCGTCATTGCCGTAGGCAAGGACTCACAGTATGAGAACCTGAATCAACTGCTCGATGCCATCAAGCAGAATCCGAAATCCGTCAAGTTCGCGGGCGGCAGTGCCCGGGGTGGCTGGGATCATCTGAAGGTGCTGATCACCGCGAAGGCCGCCGGCGCCGATCGACTGCCCGCCATTCCGTACCTTTCCTACAATAACGGTGGTGAGGCCATGACCCAGGTGGTCGGTGGCCAGGTCGACGCCTTCACCGGTGATATCTCCGAAGTCACCGGTTTCCTGTCGTCGGGCGACCTTCGTGTTCTGGCCGTGCTGGCCGACGAGCGCCTGCCGGGTGAATTTTCCGATATTCCGACCGCAAAAGAGCAGGGCGTTGACGCCGTTGGCCCGAACTGGCGCGGTTTTTACATGCCCAAGGGTGCTTCCAGTGAGTCCAAGGCGTTTTGGGTCGAGACCGTCGATACCCTGTATGCCAGTGAGGAGTGGAAAAAGGTGATGAAGGCCAATGGTCTCATCCCGTTCCATCCGCCTGCAGATGAGTTCGACAGCTTTGTCGAGCAACAGGTACAGGACATCGAGAACCTGTCCCGCGAAATAGGACTGCTGAAATGACAGGCCTGGGTGATCGGCTTCTTGGCCTGGGCCTGATGGTTCTGGCGGTGGCTTACGGCTGGGTTGCACAGCAG